>VBHC01000140.1:0-16204 GCA_005889535.1 Chloroflexota bacterium | reverse complement strand
TCCCGCCTTCGCCGATTCCCTTGACGCCCATCGGATTGTGGGGCGTCGGGGTCTCGGTGCGGTCGGTTTCGAAGGTGGGCAGATCGGCGGCGGTGGGGAGGAGGTAGGTCGTCAGGTTGCCCGTCAGCAGCTGGCCCTCCTGGTCGTAGACGACGCCTTCGTAGAGCGCCTGGGCAAGCCCCTGGGCGATGGCGCCGTGGAGTTGGCCCTCCACGATCATCGGGTTGATCACCGGCCCGCAGTCGTCGACGGCAACGTAGCGGAGGACCTTCACCGAGCCGGTTTCAGGGTCCACCTCGACGTAGGCGAGGTGTGCGCCGAAGGGAAAAACCGTATCCGGTGGATCGAAGCTCGCCTTCACAGCGAGCTCATCCGTTCGGCCGGCGCCCGCGGCCCACTCGGCGATGTCCTTGAGCGTCATGGACCGGGCCGGAACGCCGCGCACGTGCACCCGCCCGTCGGTCACCACGATGTCGGCCGGCGCGGCCTCGAACGCGGCGGCCGCCAGCGCTCGGACCTTTCGCTTGAGCCGGACGGCGCCCTCATGAACCGCCGCTCCCGAGATGGCCGCGCTCCGGCTGCCGAACGTGCCGACGGCATAGGCCGGCTGGTCCGTATCGCCATAGAGGACGCGCACCTGGTCGAATGCAACGCCGAACGCGTCGGCGGCAAGCTGGGCCCAGGTGGTCTGGTGACCCTGGCCATGCGGGGTCGATCCGGTGATGATGGTGATAGTTCCATTTGGTTCGAGCCGGGCGGTGGCGCGATCCTCGGCAAATCCCGCTGCCTCCTCGACGTAGGTCGAGACGCCGATGCCCTGCAGCCGGCCCTCCTGCCGCGCGGTCGTCTGCGCGCGACGCAACTCCGGGTAGTCCGCGAGCTCGATCAGCCGCTTCAAGCTCGCCTGGTAATCGCCGCTGTCGTAGGTGCTGCCGGCGGCGTTGGTGTAAGGGAAGTCGGACGGCCGAATGAAATTGCGAAGCCGGACCTCAACCGGGTCGAGGTCGAGCTCTCCGGCGAGACGGTCCATCATCCGCTCGATGAGGAAGGCGGCTTCGGGACGGCCGGCCCCTCGATAGGGGCCGGTCGGAGTCGCGTTCGTATAGACGGCCTGCAGCGTGCTCTGCGACGCCGCGATGCGATAACAGCCCGTCTGCAGTTCGGCCACGACGGTGGGGACGAACGCACTGTACGGCTCGAGGTGCGCGCCCATGTCTGCCAGAACGCGGGACCGAACGGCGAGCACGGTGCCGTCGCGTTGGGCCGCCAGCTCGACGTCCTGCAGCTGACCCCGCCCGTGCCAGGTCCCGGCACAGTTTTCGGTGCGCTCCTCGATCCACTTGACCGGACGGCCGAGCCGCCTGGCCGCGGCCGCCACCGCGATCTCTTCCCCGACGCATCCACCCTTGCTGCCGAAGCCGCCGCCCACGTCTTCGACGATGACGCGCACATCGTCCTCATCGATTCCGAGGCTGGCGGCGATGGCTTCACGAACGCCATATGCGGACTGTGACGAGACCTCGATCGTCAGCCGCCCGTCGTCGAGCCAGGCGAGCGCGCCGCGCGGCTCGAGCGCGCTCGGGATCAGCCGCTGGTTGACGATCCGCTCCTTGACGATTACCGCCGCTCGGTCGAATGCCCGCTTCACCTGGCCGTGCTTGGACTCCTTAGCGAAGGCGAGGTTGGTACCGAAGTCGGGATAGAGCAGGGCCGCATTCTTCGCCAGCGCTTGCTCCATGTCCGTCACGACAGGCTGCGGCTCCAGCTCGAGGTCGACGAGCTCCATGGCATCGGCCGCCAGTTCCCGCGACTCGGCAACGAGCATCGCAATGGCCTCGCCGACGTAGCGGCTGCGACCGGCGGCGAGCACGCGCCGTTCCGGCAACGGTCTGTCGTGCACCGGTGCCTCGATCTCCAACGGCGCCAGGTCTTCAAAATCGGCGGCCGACCAGGCGGCCACCACGCCCGGCGCTTTCCTCGCCGCATCGAGACCGAGGCGGGCGATGGTCGCATGCGCGAGGTGGCTTCGCAAAAAGACGGCGTGCAGGCAGCCGGCAGGGCGGATGTCATCGACAAATCGTCCCGCGCCGCGAATCAGCCGCGGGTCTTCGACGCGACGAACGGAGGCACCGAAGACAGGAGGCGTCACTTCGACGAGTGTATCCTCGCCGTGAATGGGCGGCCCTGACGGTTCGATGCCCGGGCTTCTTCCCGCGAACACCTGGGGCAGTGATCCCACGCTCCGCGCGGTGCTCGGGTCGTGGTTGCGGCCACCGACACTCGCCTGGGCGGAGCCGAGCCTGATCGACATGGGTCGCGCTGCGGTCGATGAGCTGCAGGCGTGGGGCGATGCCTGCGAGCGACAGCCGGCAGTGCTGTGGGCCTTCGATGGCTGGGGCAACCGCATCGACGAGGTGGTCTACCCGCATGCCTGGCGCCAACTGGCGGCGGTGGCCGCGCGGGCGGGATTGGTGGCCGCCCCCTACGAAAGCGAGACACTGGCTCGCGCGGGCTCGGAGGCACGGCTGGTGCAGGCTGCCCTCTGTTACCTCTTCGCCCCGTCCACCGCGACCTACCTGTGTCCGGTCGCCATGACCGACGGCGCCGCCCGCGTGCTCGCCGACGGCGGAGACGGCCAAGCGCCGGATGCCCTGCGCCATCTCACCTCGCGCGACCCTTCGACGGCATGGACGTCGGGACAGTGGATGACCGAACGGCAGGGCGGGTCCGATGTGGGATTGAATACCGTCGTTGCCAAACGCGACGGCGGCCACTGGCGGCTTTTCGGCCAGAAATTCTTTTGCTCGAACATCGGATGTGAGGTCGCCCTCGCGCTGGCCCGCCCACAGGACGCTGCGCCCGGCACGCGAGGCCTGGCCCTCTTCCTGGTTCCGCGTGACCTCGACGACGGTCGCCGGAACAGCTATCGCATCGACCGGCTGAAGGACAAACTGGGCACCCGGGCCATGGCGACCGGGGAAGTCACGCTCGACGGCGCCCGGGCCGAGCTGGTGGGCGAGGCGGAGCGTGGCTTTGCCCAGATGACCGCCATGTTGAATATCACGCGGCTGCACAACGCCATCACTGCCGCCGCCACCATGCGGCGTGCCTGGATGCTTGCCTGCGCCTACGCCGGCCAACGGGTGGCGTTTGGTCGAAAGCTCGATGAACATCCCCTGCACCAGGAGGTCCTGCGCGCGATGGCCGCCGACGCCGATGGCGCTCTCTACCTGACAATGCGGATGGCGCAGCTGCTCGGTCGGATCGAGACGAACGAGGCGACCAGCGGCGAGGCGGCGTTGTTCCGGCTTGGGATCGCGCTAACCAAGCTCTACACGGCGAAGCAGGCCGTGGCCGTCGTGTCGGAGGCGCTCGAATGCTTCGGCGGCCAGGGGTACATGGAGGATACGGGCTTACCGAGGCTCCTGCGCGACGCCCAGGTGCTCCCCATCTGGGAAGGGACGACCAGTGTCCTGGCCCTTGACGGGCTGCGCGTTTTGCGGCGGCCCGAAACGTTGGATTGCCTCGACGCGGAGCTGAAGCGGCTGGACGCGCCGGACCGGCATCGCGTGCTGGACGAGGCCCATCATGCGATCCGCGGGGACCTCGAGCCGGCTGAGCGTGCCGCACGGCAGCTGGCGTTCGCGCTGGCGGAGGCGTGGATGAACGGTCTCCTCCAGTCGTCGCCAACGCCGGTCAGACTGCCAGGTATCGGGCTGCGGCGGCGGTAACCACGCGCGCCGCCTGGACGACGTCGTCCACGGCGATCCACTCATCGGTCGCGTGCGCCTGGCGGATATCGCCGGGGCCGTACAGAATGGCCGGCGTTTCCGCCTCGTGCACCAGTAACCGCATGTCCGAACCGTAGGGGGCTCCCTGCAGCTCGGGAGCGAGACCGAATTCATCGGCATGCGCCGCGCGGAGCGCCTGGAAAGCCGGAAGCTCTGGATCGACTTCGACGGCATCGAACTGACCGCCATACCACTCGATCCGAGGCGGATGGTCAGCGAGCCAGGCGTCCCGCTGGGCGGCGTCGGCGACCGCCTCGGCGAACAGGCGCCGGACTTCGGGCGAGGCCATACCGACGGGGACCCCGACGCGGCCCTCACATTCGAGCTCGTCCGGCACGGTCGATGACCAGGAGCCGGCGCGAACGCGCCCAATGCTCAGCGCGTAGGCAATCGGGTACTGACTGAAGAGCGGATGAGCCTGCTGGTTGAGCGATCGCTCGAGCTGTCGGAGCCGGGCCTCGACCAGCTCATACTTCTCGATGGCGCTGATCCCTTCATAGCGGACCGAAGCATGCGCCGAGCGCCCGCTGATGTGCAGTCGGAACGACAGAGCCCCGGCCTGCGCGGGGATGATGCGTAAGCGGGTGGGCTCGAGCACGAAGGCGGCGTCGGCACGATAGCCGCGCTGCGCCATCGCGAAGCTGCCGATGCCGCCATCCTCTTCGCCCACCACGCTCTGCACGATCAGGCGTCCACGAAGCGGTAGCCCGCTTTTCTTCAGCGCCGCCCCGGCGCTGATGGCGATCGCCAACCCGGCCTTCATGTCACACGCGCCGCGGCCATAGAGGCGGCCGGCATGGATGTGGGCCGACCAGGGTGAGGCGTGCCACGCCTGGCGGTCGCCTGGTGGCACGACATCGACATGGCCGTTGAGAATCAATGACCGCTCGCCTTTGACACCCAGCAGCCCGGCGACCAGCACCGCCTCGGTGCGCTCGACTTCCATCCCCGGAAAGCGAGGGTGCCCTTTCAACAGGGGGACATCGGCCTCGAACTGGTCGACCTCGAAGCCAGCTTCTTCAAGCACGAGGGCGACCAGGTCCTGGGCGGCGCGCTCGTCGCCCGTCACGGAGGGGACGCGAATCAGATCCTGTGCCAGGCGGACGCACGCGCCGGTGTCAAGCGCCTGCAGGGCTCGTGCCTCGGCCCGCTCTCCGATCATTTCCAGCCCGCTACAGGTGTGGGAACTGCTGCTGGCCGAGGAAGACGAGGTAATCCGGAACGCCCAGCAGGCTGCTCAGGCTGTAGACGAAGTTCCAGAAGGTTGCGCTGATCGGTCCGCCCTGCCAGAGCAGATAGAAGAGCAGCAGCAACGGCAGCATGCCGAGGCGGTTGGCGAGAACCCGCAGCTCGATCGAGAGCCAGGGCGCGATGATGCCGAATCCATCGAAAGGCGGGATCGGGATAAGGTTCAGGACGATGGCGGTGAACTGCAAGAACACCAGGAAAGCGAGGGCAGCCCAGAAGTGGATGTCGCCGAAGGGCGGTGACCCCTGGAAGATGAGGAAGGGCCAGCCGATCAAGATGGCGAAGAGCAGATTGCCAAGTGGGCCACCTGCCGATGCGAAGCTGCGCCATCGATCGGTTCTGATGGCGCGCTCGTTGAGGTACACGGCACCACCCGGCAGGCCGATCCCACCGATCAGGAGAAAGACGATCGGGAGCGCGATGCTCAACACGGGATGGGTGTACTTCAGCGGGTTCAGCGAAAGGTAGCCGGCCGCTGCCACTGAACGGTCGCCGCCGATGTACGCGATGAAGGCATGGCCGAACTCGTGGATGCAGAGCGAGGTGATCCAGCCGCCAACGACCAGCAGAACACTGAGCGGCAGCGTCAATCCCGGGGCGATGCCAGTCCAGAGACCCACACCGCCGACGACCGCGGCGCCCACGGGAATCGCGAACACCGGGCTGACGCGGACGGCGCCGGCGAGCGACGGCAGCGGCCGCCGGCGGGCGTCCTTCGACATCGACCCCGGAGCGGTGAGATATTGGCGGACGGCGTAGATCGAGAGCCCCGCTGCCTCCAGCCGTTCCGCGGTCCCCGCGGAATCCTTATAGAGAAGAGCAAGGAGAAGGTGGACCGGATCCACCTGGTAGTGGCCGATCTGCTCCGCCTCGCGATGCGCATTGTTGAGCAGGTATCGCGCCGCCGTTCCGATCGGCGCCGGCGCAGCTCGCACCGTGGCATCCAGTTCCGGAGACTGGCGCAGCGCGTCGATGTTGGCGTTGAGCGCGGTCAGCGCCCGGTGGCCCGCGTTTTTGGGTAACAACACCATCGCCTCGAGCAGATGCTCCGGGTCGGTCCGCGGCGCGCCGCGCATGGTGGCAAGGCGCTGTCCAAGCTCGACAACCTCGCGGGCTGACCCGGTCAGCGGGATATCGTGCGCAATCTGCTTGAGCGTCCAGCCCTCAGCGGCGCCTCCACTCAAGGGTTGCGGGGTAGTGGCCACGATGCCTTAGAACGTTACGTCGGGACGAACCCGTTCAGGCAAGGTCGACCTCACGGTTTGACCGTGCCGATGCGCATTCGCAGGCGACCCTCGATCTGGCCGAGCAGCCAGGCGGCGAACTGCTCATGCGAAGGGTGTTGTTCCTTGACCAGTTCCAGCATCTCATCGTGGATGTGGGTCAGCAGCTTCAGGAACTCGCTGTCGTCCATTCCCCACCTCCTGGTCGGCCACATGATCAGAGCGGCCGGTTGGGGCAAATTGTAGACGGCCCCGCGCAACAAAAAAAGCGGCCGGACGGGCCGCTTTTGCTTCGTCATATGTCGCTCAGACGTCGTGATGCTCGACCTCGGTGACCTCGCTGGTGTGATGGTGGTGCGCTCCCCCATACATGCCGCCGGCCACGAGGTTATAGATCACTCCGGCGATGGCCAGGACGAGGAGTAAGAAGATCAAGCCGCCGGCAACGTGGAACGACCAGCCGAGGAGCCAGAGTACGACCAGGACGACGACGATGGTCCAGATAAGACTCGTCAAATTGTTCACCTCCTTCGGAGGCCTGGGGCCTTCCAAACAGCTTATAGTAACGATATCATATCTCATGGGTCGAATATGAACACCAATCAGGTAGCCGAATGGCGCTAGCGGTCGAGCTGCCGTCGCAAGCACCGACCCTGGAGGATGCCGCCGAGCTCGTCGATCCGGTCGAGTCGGCGCACGCCGCGGGTCTCCGCTACGTGTCGGACCTGAGCCCGGGCATCCGTCGGAAGCGCGCTGGCCGGGGATTCACCTATAGCACGAGCGAGGGCAGCACGATCCGCGGGCTGGACGCGATCCGGCGGATCAAAGACCTGGCCATTCCGCCCGCCTGGACCGATGTCTGGATTTGCCCCGACTCGCGGGGTCACCTGCAGGCAACCGGGCGCGACGCCAGGGGGCGCAAGCAATACCGGTATCACCAGCGCTGGCGCGAAGTCCGGGATGCGGTCAAGTACGACCGGATGCTCACCTTCGCCGCGGCCCTGCCAAAGATCCGCGAGCATACCGACAGCGACCTGGAACGGCCCGACATGCCGCGCGAGAAAGTGCTGGCGGCGGTCGTCCGGCTGCTCGAAGAGACCCGAATCCGCATCGGCAATGAGGAGTATCGGAAGGAGAATGGCTCATTCGGATTGACGACCCTGCGAAACCGACATGTTGAGGTGATGGGCTCGGACGTCCGGTTCAGCTTTCGGGGCAAAAGCGGCAAGCTGCATCACGTCGACCTCCAGGACCGGCGGCTGGCGCGGATCATGAAGCGGTTCCTCGAAATCCCCGGTCAGGAGCTATTCCAGTTCCTGGATGAGAGTGGAGAGGCCAAGCCCATCGACTCCGCCGACGTCAACGCCTACTTGCGCGAGATCAGCGGCGAGGACTTCACGGCGAAAGACTTTCGCACCTGGGCCGGCACCATCCTGGCCGCGCGATTCCTTCGCGAGACACTCGCCAGGCCC
Source organism: Chloroflexota bacterium (assembly GCA_005889535.1). GTDB lineage: Bacteria > Chloroflexota > Dormibacteria > CF-121 > CF-121 > CF-13. The sequence continues at coordinate 8,470 of VBHC01000140.1, read as the reverse complement.
AACACGCGTGGCGCAAAGAAGCAGCTGGTCCACGCGATCGAGCGGGTCGCCGACGAGCTCGGTAACACCCCGGCGGTCTGCAAAAAAGGCTATATCCACCCCGCGGTCATCGCCGCCTATCTCGCCGGCGGCCTGAAGCCGGTCAAAGAGAACGATGACGTCGACCCCTACAAGCTCTCCGCGGAAGAGCGCAGCCTGCTCGCCCTCCTCAGCGCCGAGGCCTCCTGACTTACTGGGCGCTCAGCAGAAGATAGGTCGTGATCGACAGGACCACGAAGAGCGCGATGATTGCGACCGCCGCCAGCGCGGGAAGGCCCGCCGGCCCGCCATTCTCGGGCGCCTCCATAGGACCATCCTGACCGCTGGCTCTGAAACGCGCGTGAGGGGACCGTATGAATTGGCTAAGGGTTTTCGATCTCCAATTCTGGCCGCCGTCGAAGAGCCAGAAGGCTCACCGCCAGGATCCAAATGTAAAACACCAGGATGGCGGCTGAAGCAGTCAACGGGATCAGCATCAATATTCCCACGGCGGCAGCCAACCATGAAAGCCAGCGTGGCGGGGCGTTGCCGAGCCTCGCCAAAACGGCCACTCCTAAAGCAAAAACGGCGTAAAAGAACAGGCTCGCGTTGAAGGTGTCCTGCGCCACTACGCGCACCGCGTAGAGCGGACCGCTGTCGATGCCGGCCCGGCCAGAATCCAGAACTGCAGTCCAAACCCCGTTGACCAGGATCGCCGAGCCAGTCGCCAGCACGGCCGAACCCATGGCGACGTCGGCAGGCCAGCGAGGTACACCTGGCCGCCGGTGCGTCCGCACGAGCCAGGCTGCGAAGACGAGGAAGAGCATGAAGGCAAACGCCTCGAGCCAGATTCCAATTGCGAAGCGCGTCGGATCCGTGGTCGCGACCCATTTCTTGACCGCATCCTGGGAGTTAGCGGGGTACCCATGAATCGCGAGCCCAGCTATCGAGAGCACGACAAACAGGAAGCCCGTAACCGGCCCTGCGCGAAGCAACATTGTTGGGCTCACGGCGCGATCAACATACCATCCGAATGCGAAGGGGGATCCCGATGCGAAGGGGGAATGCTACGCAGGATCGAAACGGAACTAATACCAGTAGTTCGACCCCTCGGCCGAGCCCGCAGCCGGGGCGCTATCGCGAAGCAGCCCCTTTGGCCCGGCCAGGGTGCGAACCGCTTGCTCGACGCGGGCGATGAAGCCGTCGTAGTCCTCACCCGGTTGCGGAGACAGCGGGTCACCGAAGGTGATGCTGGCGGAGTGCCGGCGGGGGATCCGGCGGAAGCGGGGGAAGACTTCGTAGAGACCGTCGACATAGGCCGGCACGATCGGCACCGCGGCGTCGATCGCCAGGATGGCGGCTCCCTTCTTGAAGGTACCGATGTTGCCCGTCCGGGACAGCGTTCCCTCCGGGAAGATCACGACCGACCAGCCGTGGCCCAGATGCTGCTTGAGGCGGTCGAGCGCCGGCCGCGCGCCGCCCGCCCGCGGGATGGGGAAGGTGTTGATCAACAGCTCGGTCAGCATCGCCTCCCATTTCCGCTTGAAGATCGAGTCAGCGGCGGCCACGACAAACGCCCGGAAGCGAAACCGGCTGGGCAGCGCCTGCAACATCACCACGGCATCGAGCGCGCTGCTGTGGTTGGAAACGAAGATGGCGCCACCCTTGATCGCTTTGACCCGGTAGCGGTCGATCACGGTGAGTGGCGAGAAGGCGCCCATCAAGGGGAAGATGATGAAGGTTTGCAAGACGGCCCGGGCACCGCGGACGGTTCGGGCCCGCGGCCACGACGGGAGCTTGACCGGCGGCTGGCTGGTCGTTTCCACCTTTCTCCCCTCCGGTGGGCCGCCCGCTAAAGTAGGTGCGGGTGCCGATGCCGGAACACCGCAAGCGTATCTGATGGCCCGACCACTTCGAGCGACGGAAAGCGTCTCGGCCGAGGTCAGTCGCAACCTGGCCCTGGAACTCGTCCGGGTCACCGAGGCTGGGGCGCTCGCTAGCGCCCGCTGGATGGGTCGCGGCGATAAGAACACCGCCGACGGCGCGGCCGTCGACGCCATGCGGCGGGCGCTCGGCATGATCCCGATGGACGGCGTGGTCGTGATCGGCGAGGGCGAGAAGGACGAGGCGCCCATGCTCTACATCGGCGAAAAGATTGGGACCGGTGACCCGCCGCCGGTGGACGTCGCCGTCGACCCGATCGACGGCACCACCCTGCTGTCGAAGGGACTGCCGAACGCGATCTCGGTCGTCGCGATGGCAGCCGGGCGGGGGTCCCTCTACGATGCCAAGCACGTCGCCTACATGCACAAGATCGCGACCGGCGCCGACGCCGCCGGTACGCTGAACATCGAGGATCCGGTCGCCGCCAACCTGCAGCGGGTCGCCCGCGCGAAGCGGATGCGGGTCAGCAACCTGACGGTCGTCATCCTCGATCGCCCGCGGCACGAGGATCTGATCAAGGAAGTCCGCGAAACCGGGGCGCGCATCAAGCTGATCAGTGACGGCGACGTGGCCGGCGCCATGATGACGGCGATCGAGGGTTCGGGGCTCGACGTGCTGTTGGGGATCGGAGGATCGCCCGAGGCGGTCCTGGCTGCAGCCGCCCTCAAATGCCTGGGCGGCGAGATTCAATGCAAGCTCTACGCGCGTAACCCCGAAGAAAAGGAAAAAGCCGAGGCTGCCGGCGCCGACTTCGATCGGGTGCTGGGCATCGATGACCTGGTCCGCAGCGACGACGTCTTCTTCGCCGCGACCGGCGTCACCGACGGCGAGGTCCTGCAGGGCGTGAAGTATCACATGAACTGGGCCGAGACCGAATCGCTCGTCACGCGCAGCCGCTCAGGCACGCTCCGCCGGATCTATGCGCGCCATCACTGGGGCTACAAACAGCGGGAATGGCTCGGCCAGCCGGAAGAAGGCTAGAGCCGGATGTTCCCTCCTCCGCTTGCGAGGGCGGGTAGGGTGGGGGCCCGCCGCCACCGGTATAGAAGGTAAGGGCCAAGGCTCAGGAACCCGCAGGTGATGGCGGCGTGGACCAGGGTGGGCGCGAGGAGGGATGGGGGAGAGGGCTGCCACAGATAGATCAGGCCGAGGCCGAGACCGGCCGCCGTCGCGCCGACGACCGGACGCCAGCCCCAGCGGTCCAGGAAGTGATAGCCGCCGAAAATTGCGGTGGCCACGATGAGGGCGATCGCCGGCGCGTGCCACCACCGGCTCAGCGTGCCCTGCAGGAAGCCGCGGAAAAACCATTCCTCGACCGGGGCGTTCAGCAGCAGGTAGTAGGCGCTTTGCACCGCCAGGTCCGGCGCCGTGGGGACGAACATCCGGCCGGCGCGCCGGCCAAGGTAGTTGGCAAAGCGGGCGGCGATCACAAAGCCGGCCAGGCCCAGAGGGACCGAAACCAGGATGTCGCGCAGCGGGTGGGCAAGACTGAGGCCCAGGCTGGTGAGCGGCGTGCCGGTGAACCAGCCGAAGACCAGCGGCGCAAGCGTGAGCGGAACCAGCCGAAGCAGAATGTCCAGCCGCATCCAAGCCCAGCTCTGGGAGACGGTCGTGCGATACACCGTCATCGGCGCCGTCGCTCGCGGCCTGTGGTCAGTCGGTATGTTCGATGACGTACTGAATTGCTTCGCGCTTCCGACCGAGGCGCATCGTTTCGAGCTTACCCGATCGCCTGTTGCTCAGCCGGTCGCGCGCCACTGGCCACCGACCGCGCGGAGCCCCGCACCATCGAGGTCATCGCCGCGAGCAGGGCAACAATCCCCGCCACCAGGAAGCCATCCTGGTAGGAGGCGAGCGCCGCCACCGCCGGTGTCAGATGGTCCGCCAGGTGGACCGGCAGGCGCAGCGCAGTAACCGCCGCCGCCGTGGCGGTACCCAGCGCCATCCCCAGGCTCCGGCTGGTGGCGAGCAGCCCGGCTGCGGTGCCCACCCGGCCCGCGCGAGCCGCGCCCATCACGGCGCTGTTATTCGGTGAGGTGAAGAGGCCGGTGCCCACGCCGTTGATCAACAACGGCGGCACGAGGTCCAGATAACTCGGATGGATCCCAAGCCGGCTGAGCCAGTAGAAGCTGGTGGCGACCATCAACATTCCGCCCGCCGTCAACAATCGCGAGCCGATCCGGTCGGAAAGCCAACCGCTGATCGGCGCGAAGATGACCATCGCGATCGGCACGGGCGTCAGGAGGATCCCGGCGTGAAGGTAGTCGAAGCCAAGCCCGTGGATGAGGTAAAAGGGCACCAGCAGGTTGAGCATGAAGATGGCGAGGTAGGCGAGCACGCTGCTGGCCAACGCCGCCGAGAAGAGGCGGTCGGCGAACATGCTGAGGTCGACCATCGGCGCCGGCGCCCGCCGTTCCCAGCGTTGAAAGCCAAAGGCGAGCGCAAGGCTGGCGATCATCAGGGCGATCGTTGCGGGCGACTGCAGACCCCACGTCGGTCCTTGGCTCAGGACCAGGAGAAGGCATAGCAGGGCGAGCGAGCCCAGGAGAGCGCCGACCAGGTCAAACTGGGGGCGATCGCGACGGAGCGGGACGTCGGGATCACGCAAGAAAAGCAGCGCCAGCAGGACCCCGGCGATGCCGAGCGGGACGCTCACCAGGAACAGACCTCGCCACGACGAGGTGAGCAGCACGAAGGCGCCGACCAGCGGACCGACAGTCAACCCGGCATAGATGAAAACGGCGTTGATCCCGAGTGCCAGCCCGCGCTCCGATGGTGGAAACGCCCGCGTCACGATCGCCGCCGCCACCGAGAACATCATCGCGCCGCCCAGCCCCTGGACGGCGCGGCTGGCGATCAACCAGCCGAAGCCCGGACTGAGGCCGCTGGTGAGCGCGCCGAGCGTGAAAACGCCGAACCCGATCACGTACAGCCGCTTCGTGCTCACCAGGTCGCCGAGGCGTCCGAACGTCATCAACAGGGCGGTGATCACCAGCGTGTAAGTCACGATGACCCATTCGGTGGAGGTCACCGGCTGATGGAAGGAGCTCGCGATCGCGGGCAGCCCGATTGAGATCGTGCTTACGCCCAGCGGCGGGCAGAAGGCCCCCAGCGAGACGCCGATCATCGTTCGCCACTTGGACGTCACGGCTGGCGCCCTGGCTCCGCGGTTTTTGGCCGCATCTCACCAGCGGCCAGGGGCTCGAGCGCATCGGCGAGCTCGTCGAGCTGTCCAGCGGAAAGCCGCCGAGCGAAATGTTGCCGGACGCCGCGCAGGTGGAGGGGGCGGGCCCGGCGAAGCCGGGCGTTGCCGGCCGGCGTCAGGACCGCCCATGTCCCGCGGCGGTCAGTCGCGCAGTTTCCGCGCTTGACCAGCCCGGCCCGAACCAGCCGGTCGACCAGCCGCGTGATCCCACTGCGGCTCAGCCGAACCCGCTCCGCGAGTTCGGTCATACGGAGCCGGCCGTCGCGGGCCATCCAGAGCTGTGCCAGGACATCGAACTCGGCCAGCGTCATCCCCTCGCCAGCCACGAGCTCCGCCTCGAGGCGGCGTAACAGGGTGGCCTGGGCGTCTAGGAAGGCGCGCCAGGCCCGCAACTCGGACGGCTTCAGCTCACTCCCCACCGGAATATTTTGCCCCATCACTTTGTTGCATTGAATAATGTTGCTCACGCAACAATCTAGAAACCCGGGAGGTCTGAGTCATGAAGTGGGCAATTGACGCCTATCACACGAGTGTCACGTTCACGGTTCGACACATGATGTCGAGGGTGCGCGGCGAGATGAAACTCAAGGAGGGGTGGATCGATACCGACAGCGAGAACCTGAGCCGGGCCAGGGTGGAGGTCGTGCTCGATCCGGCGACCATCAACACTGGAGTGGAAATGCGGGACAACCACTTGCGAAGCGCCGACGGTCACTTTGACGTCGCGAATTACCCGACCATCACGTTCAAGAGCACGCGCGTCGAAGGTGCGGACCCGGCGCATTTCAAGGTCATCGGCGATCTGACGATTCACGGTCGCACCAAGGAAGTGACGCTCGACGCGGGTTTCACCGGTGAGGTCAAAGATCCCTGGGGAAACCGCCGCATCGGTTTTAACGCCGAGACGAAGGTGAACCGCAAGGACTTCAACCTGACGTGGAACCAGGCGCTGGAGGCCGGTGGGTTCGTCGTCGGTGACGAGGTGAAGCTGGATATCGACGTCGAGGCGGTGCCGGCCAGGACGCCCGCCGAGGCCAAAGAGGAGATCGACGCCGAAGCCGCGCTCGAGTCTCGCTGAAACTACCCCCTTCATGCACAGCCCGCCAGCGCGCTGGCGGGCTGTTTTTGTGAGCCGATAGAGTAACCGCGTGATCGACGAGGCCTGGGCGCTCAAGCCGGCACTCGAGCAAGCGCGGGCCATCGCCGCGAAGCAGCTCAAGCCCGGCGACCTGGTTGCGCTCTACTACGATCGCATCGCTCGCATCGATCCCGAGCTCAATTCCTACGTGCTCCTCACCCGTGAGCTCGCGGAAAGCCAGGCGACCGCCGCCGAAAAGCGGATCGCGCGTGGCGAGTCAACCGGACTGCTGAACGGTGTGCCGATCTCGATCAAGGAGACGGCGGCCCTGGCCGGCTATCGCAATAGCCTTGCCTCGCTCGTGTTCGAAAAATCCATGGCCCAGGTCGATAGCTTCGCCATCGGGCGCTTGAAGGAGGAAGGGGCTGTCATCCTGGGAAAGACGAACGCACCGGAGTTTGGGACCCGCCCGGTAACCGAAGGTCCGATGTTTCCTCCGGCGCGCAACCCGATTGACAGGACCAGGACGGCGGGCGGCTCCAGCGGTGGCGCCGCGGCGGCCGTCGCCGCCGGGCTCTGCAGCCTTGCTCACGGGGGCGACGGCGGTGGATCAATCCGGATCCCGGCGTCGTGTTGCGGCGTTGTCGGATTGAAGCCGTCGCGCGGCCGGATCTCCAGCGGTCCGCTGCTCGGTGAAGACTGGGCCGGACTGGCCACCAGCGGCGTCATCGCCCGAACCGTGGCGGACGTTGCGCTCGGACTCGACGCGATGAGTGGTCACCTGCCCGGTGATCCGTACTGGGCCGAGACCGAGCAACCGTTCCTGCCGGCGGCGCAACGCCAACCGGCGGCGCTCCGGATCGGATGGACGATCGATGCCGCCGCCGAGGTTGACCCCGACGTCGCCACCGCCGTGGAATCCATCGCGAGAGCGCTCGCCCGCCTCGGTCATGCGGTGACGCGTGTCACCCCCGACCTCGGCCAGTTCCGGCCGCTGATCCAGACGCTCGCTGTTACCGCGGTTGGTGCGCTCCCCATCGAGCGGACCGATCTCCTTGATCCGCTCAACCGTCTCATGCTCGAGGCCGCGTCATCGTCAACCGCGGTCAACTACCTGCAAACGCTCACGCAGCTGCATCAGCAGGCCCGCAGGTTGATCGCGACCTGGGACCAGATCGACGTGTTGCTCACTCCGACCCTGACCTATCCGGCGCCCAAGATCGGGACCCTCGGTCAGAACGTCGAGACAGCCTCGGCGGAGTTCCTTGACTGGCTGAGCTTCACGCATCCGTTCAACTGCACCGGACAGCCCGCGATCAGCTTGCCGCTGGCCACGAGCACAAGCGGGCTGCCCATCGGGATCCAGCTGGTCGGCCGGCCGCGCGATGAATATTCAATTCTGTCGCTCGGGGCCCAGCTGGAGGCAAAGTTCGCCAGGTAGATCTCGCTTCCCCTTGGACAAAATTTTCCCTCTCCCTATTGGGGGAGGGCAGGGTGGAGGAGGGTGTGGCTCTAAACCTCGCTGGTCTACGATCCTTTCGATGGCGACAGACTGGCTGCTGGTCGACGGGTCCAGCGTGATGTTTCGGGCATTTTTCGGCATCCCGGTTACAGCGTTCAAGGCGCCGGACGGCCAGCCGGTGAACGCCGTCCGCGGTTTCCTCGACATGCTCGCCCGGTTGGTTACCGACCGTAAGCCGCGTGCCATCGTGGTGGCGACCGACGAGGATTGGCGGCCGAAGTTTCGCGTCGACGTCATCCCCAGCTATAAGACGGCCCGCCTGGAGCGCGGCAACATGCCGCCCGAGCTCGAACCACAGGAGCCAATCATCCGTGACGTCCTGGCCGCTATCGGTGTGGAAGTCGTTGGCAGCGATGGTTTCGAGGCCGAGGACGTGATCGCGTCGTTGCTCCCCAAGATCCAGGGCAAGGTCGAGATCGTCACCGGCGACCGCGACCTCTTCGCTCTGGTGCGCGATCCCGACGTTTGCGTCCTCTACACGCAGCAGGGCATCGGCCGGCTGTTGGTGGTGGACGAGACCGAAGTCGAGCGGCGCTACGCGATTCCCGGGCGGTCGTATGGCGACTTTGCCGTGCTCCGCGGCGATCCTTCAGATGGGCTCCCCGGGGTGCCCGGCGTGGGAGAGAAGACTGCCGCCCAGCTGGTGCGCCGCTACAAGGACCTGGATGGGATCATCGCCAGCGGCAGGCTCGGCGAAGCGGGC
>VBHC01000049.1 GCA_005889535.1 Chloroflexota bacterium | reverse complement strand
GGCCTTCGGGCTCGAGGGCCACGGCCTGGTCGTAGACATAGGCATAGACGTTGACAAAACTCCAGTCGCCCAGCTCGTGCTCAGTGAAACTGGCCCGTATCCGCCGGTCGTCCTCGCCAGCCGCAAACAGCGCTCCAGCAGAGTCGTAGATCGCCTTGAGAATCCTGAGCTGCGCTTCCAGCTCCTCGATGATGGTGAGCGACGCCCGCTCGAACTTCAGCTTCGCGATCCGGCGGCGCAGATCATTGATCTCGAGCGTGTACTCGTCCATGAAATAAGTCTAGCCACGCGCTCGCGGGTTCAGCGAATCAGCGAATGAACGGCGATCATGGGAGCGATCAGGATGGCGATGATGTTGACCACCTTGATCATGGGATTGATGGCCGGCCCAGCCGTGTCCTTGTTCGGATCTCCCACCGTATCGCCGGTGACGGCCGCAGCGTGTGTCTCGGTGCCCTTCCCGCCGTAGTGGCCGTCCTCGATGTATTTCTTCGCGTTGTCCCACGCGCCGCCGCCCGAGGTCATCTGGATCGCCAGAAAGATGCCGGTCACGATGCTGCCGATCAGCAGCCCGCCCAGCGCCCGGGGCCCGAGGATGAAGCCGACCAGGAGGGGCGCGGCGACCGGGATCAGACCGGGGATGATCATCTCGCGCTGCGCCGAGCGGGTCACCAGGTCAACCGCCCGGCCGTATTCCGGCGGCGCGATACCCTCCATCAGGCCCGCGATTTCGCGGAACTGCCGTCGGACCTCGACGACGACCTGGCCGGCGGCGCGACCCACCGCCAGCATGCTGAGCGAGCCAAACAGGAACGGCAGGATGCCGCCGAAGAACAGGCCGACGATGACCAGAGGGTCCGTCAGGCTGAAGGCCACCGGTGCGGAGAATCCCTTGCTGACTTCCTGCGTGTACGAGGAGAACAGGACCAGCGCCGCCAGGCCCGCCGAGCCGATCGCGTAGCCCTTGGTGACGGCCTTGGTCGTGTTGCCGACGGCGTCCAGGGGATCGGTAATATTGCGGACGGACTCCGGCAGGTTGGCCATCTCGGCAATGCCGCCGGCATTGTCGGTGATCGGCCCGTAGGCGTCGATGGCAACGATGATGCCCGTCATCGAGAGCATCGCCATGGCGGCGATGGCCACGCCGTAGAGGCCGAAGTTGCCCGTCGCCGACGGCTGCTGGTTCAGAAAATACGAGACAAGGATCCCCGCGCCGATGACGAGGACGGGAAGCGCCGTGCTGATCATGCCGATTGCCTGTCCGGCGATGATGTTGGTCGCGGCGCCGGTGGTCGAGGCGCGCGCGATCAGGCGGACCGGCGGATAGTCGGCGCTGGTGAAGAACTCGGTGATGCCAACCAAGGCGACGGTGACGACGACGCCGGTCACGGCCGCCCAGAAAAGATTGATGTTCAAGCCGATCAGGAGCGTCGCGGCCAGGAAACCCGCCAAGGCCAGCACGGCGCTGACGCCGAGGCCGCGATAGAGCGCGCCCATGATCCAGGTGCTCCGGCCCAGCCGGACGAAGAACGTGCCAATCACGGTCGCGATGATCGAGATCGCGCCGAGAATCAGCGGATAGAGCACGAAGCGGACCTGGCCCGGGAACAGCAGACTGCCCAGCAGCATGGCCGCGATGGCCGTGACCGCGTAGGTCTCGAACAGATCCGCGGCCATGCCGGCGCAGTCGCCCACGTTGTCGCCGACGTTGTCGGCGATGACCGCCGGGTTACGCGGGTCGTCCTCGGGGATGCCCGCCTCGACCTTGCCCACCAGGTCGGCGCCCACGTCGGCAGCTTTCGTGTAGATGCCACCACCCAATCGCGCGAAGACGCTGATCAGGCTGGCGCCGAAGGCTAACCCGACGAGGGACTCCGGTTTCCGAAAGATCCAGTAGGCAATCGCCACGCCGAGCAGACCGAGCCCGACCACGACCAGGCCGGTGACCGCACCGCCACGAAAGGCAAGGCGGAGGGCCCGGTCGAGGCCGCCGGTGGCCGCCTGGGCCGTCCTGACGTTGGCGCGAACCGAGACGTTCATCCCGACGTAGCCGGCCAGCGCCGAGCAGGCAGCGCCGACGACATACAGCACGCCGGTCTCCCAGTTGATGGCGAACGTGATGACGAGCGCCAGGACGACGCCGATGGCGGCGATGGTCGTGTACTGCCGATTGAGGTAGGCGGCGGCTCCTTCCTGGATTGCCCGGGCGATCCGGGCCATCGTCTCGTTGCCGGGGTTGGCCGCCAGCACCCAGCGGGTCAGCAGCCCGCCGTACGCCAAGGCGATCAACGCCGCGACGCTGACCAGGGCCAGGACAGCCGTCGCCGACGACTCATCGATGCTAATCGCGGCCGCGGCGAACAGGGTTGGCTTCTCTCCCTTCCTTAGTGTGGCGACGGCGCCCGCCGTATTGTACTGTTCGAGTTTCGGATCTGGTCAGCTGCGCCGATGGCCGAACAGCGACAGCACCTGATCGCGAATCCATTGTGGCGGCGGGACGCCGCCTGGTCGAAGCGCGTCCGGCCGGGCGATTTCGACATCGTCAGCCGCCATGGCGGTCGGGGCTACATCCCGCTTGGGAGGGGTGACGAAGCCGACCCCGAGGGTCTCAGCCAGATCGCGGATGCGCGCGAAGAACCCCGAGGTATGAGGCGAGCGATCGAGCTGAAGACCGGTGAAGTCGTAATGATGCACCCACTCGTGCAGGAGCGTCTCGAGAAAGACTTTGGGGGCGAGGACCTGCTGCCGAATGGCCGTCAGGTTGTAGATGCGGATCGTTCCCCGCTGCGGCGCCGACTCCCAGGCGATCCGGTAGTAGCCGTAAGTTTTCAGCTCGAGCCGGCCGCCGCGGGTGCGGTGCCGCTGAGGACGATCCGCCACAGTGAGCTTGCAGGGCGGAAGTCCGGCGGCCTCATCCAGCACGTCGAGTAGGTGCTGGCCCTTCAGCTGGCGCCCTGCCGCCGTCGCCTCATCGAGGATGGCGAGCGCGATGCCTTTGCCGAGAGGAAACTCGCGCCAGGTGACAATTTCGACGCCCTTGCTGCGTTCGTAGGCGGATCTGGGCATTCCCTGTCATTATGGGGCGCGTGCCGCAGTCGAGCATCATCGTCGTCGGCAACGAGATTCTTCGCGGCTTTACCGTCGACACGAACTCCAACTGGCTCGCGGGCCGTCTCTTTCACGTCGGATACCCGGTGCGCCTGATGACAACCACCGGGGATGTCGACGCCGACATCGTCGGAGCCATCCGTGACCACGTGGCGCGTCCAGAGCTGACGCGCATCTTCGTATGTGGTGGGCTTGGTCCTACGCCCGACGACCGAACGTACGTGGCACTCGCACGCGCCTTGAATCAACGGCTCGTCTATCGGCGGGACGTGGGTGCGCAGATGCAGAACCTGATGTTCATCCTGAACCTGGCCGCGCGCCGCGGGACCGCCGAGCTGAATGCGGGGAACCGAAAAATGGCGATGTTGCCCGAGGGCGCGAACCTCATTCGTAACGGCGCCGGCATGGCGCCCGGCCTCGCGTTCGACCTGGACCAGGGCCGCTATCTATTCGCCCTACCAGGTGTGCCACACGAGCTTCGTTCGATCTATGAGGACATCGAGATCCGGTATCTGTCCGGCGGCCAGGCGGATGTCGTGCGCGAACTCCATTACCGGCTCGCCCCGGAGAGCATGTTCCATGACGTGATGCAAGCCCTCGAGCAGGAATATCCGGACGTGTCGCTGGGATCCTATCCGCAGACCGAAACCCGGCAGCTCATCCTGCGGGCCAGCGGTCCCAACGCCGAGCGGGTCGACGCCGTCATCACGGCCATCCGCGACCGAGTCAAGCAGTACGACCCGGTGGCATAAAACGAAGACGGCGGCCCCGCGGGACCGCCGTCCACTGGAAGGGAATTCCCTTCAGTCGTGGTTGTGCGCCGCCGCGGAGACCGCGCCGCCGTGATTGACTTTCTTCTTGCCGTTTTGATGCGCGGCAGTGGCGTCGCTCTGGGCGACCGCGCTCACGGCGTCGCCGTGGGCGTCATTGTCGCCACTCTCGGCCTCGTCATTTGCCTCATCGGCATCCCCATCGGCCCCGGCGGCCTTTTTCGCCGAATCGGATTTCGTACTGGCCAGCGTGCTGACGGCGTCACCCTTGGCTTCGCCGCGAAGGCTCGTCGTTTTGGCCAGGTCGCTTACGGCTTTGCCGTGTGAGTTGGCGGCCGCTGCGGTCAGGGCGCCGGCGGCCAGCAGTCCGGCCGCCGCCACCGCAATCAGGATCGATCGGAGCATGAAAAACCCTCCCAGGTTCGAAGATTCCTGACCCTTAGAACGCCGGCGCCTCGACCCACTTACTGGCGGGAGAGTTTCTTTACTTTCCTTTGAAGTCCGGTTGCTGTTTTTGGACAAAGGACATGATGCCAACCATCGCGTCCTCGGTCATCGCCGCCCGGCCAAAGTTCTCGGCTTCGACCTCGTACCCCTTGCCGGGGGACCGCTCCAGACCCGCGAGCAGCGCCTCCTTCGCCAGCCGTAAGGCGATCGGTGCCGCCCGGGCAAGCCGGCGAGCCCGCTCGAGGGCCGCCTCATGAAAACCTTCGGCAGGAAGCGCCGCCGTGATCAGCCCGATGCCCGCCGCCTGCGGTGCCTTGAGCCGGGTGGACTCGAAGATCAGCTCGGTCGCCCGGGCCCGTCCGACGAGTCGGGGCAGCCGCTGGGTCCCGCCGGCGCCGGGAATCAATCCGAGGCTGGCTTCCGTCTGGCCGATCGTCGAGCGGCCGTCGTCGATCATCAGCCGATAGTCGCAGGCAAGCGCCAGCTCGCAGCCGCCGCCCAGCGCATGGCCGTTGATAGCCGCGATCAGAGGCTTGGAGAAATGCTCGATTTCCGTAAAGGCCGCCTGGCTGCGGCGCGACATCTGCGCTACCCGTTCCAGCGTCGCCGGGTTCTCACGGTCGAAGCCGCCCTCTCCGCCCATGGCCTTGATATCCGCGCCGGCCATGAAGTAGCGATCGATGGCGCTGGTGAGGACGACCACGCGCGTCGCGTTTTCATCCTTCAATCGCTTCAGCGTTTCGACGAGTTCCTCCTGAAGCTCCGGAACCAGTGCATTGACCGGCGGCCGGTTCATGCTGACGGTGGTCACGAAATCGTTTGTCGCTACCTCGAGAAAGCCGCCCATTTAGAACGTAAAGAGGTCCATGCCGCCCGTCACAGGCAGGGCAACACCCGTGATATAGCCGGCGGCGGGTGAGCACAGAAACGTGATGGCATTGGCAATGTCTTCCGGCTCGCCAGGACGGCGCATCGCGATCCGTTTGACCATCCGCTCGTTCATGTCGGGACGGCCCATCTTGTAGGCCTCGGTGGCGATCACGCCGGGCACTATCGCGTTGCAGGTGATGTTGTAGCGGGCGCCCTCCAGCGCCAGCGTCCGCGCCAGGCCGGTAAGTCCGGCCTTGGTGGTGGCGTAGCTTGCCTGCCCGAAGCCACCGAGCTGGCCGGCAATCGAGGACATCATGATGATGCGCCCCCAGTTGCGGGCCTTCATGTGCGGCCAGACCGCTTTCGAGCAGTTGTAGGCGCCGGTCAGGTTGACCTTCAGGTCACGATCCCACAGGTTATCCACCTGGTTCTCGACCGACGCCATGTGGTCGAGCGTCCCGGCGTTGTTGATGAGGATGTCGAGGCTGCCGAACTCCTTCACGACCTGGTCGACCACGGACTTGACCTGTTCACGGTTGGTGACGTCCATCTTCAGGGCCACGGAGCGGCGACCCATCTCGCGAATCTCGCTCGAGGTCTTCTCGGAGTAGACAGCCTTTTGCGAGGCCATCACCTGCGACAGCGCGCTTTCCGACGCCTCTGCCATCTTTTCGAGCTCGGGATCGCTCTCGATCAGGATGTCGGTGACCACCACGTCGGCGCCGGCCTGCGCCAGCGCCAGGCAGTCGGCGCGCCCCAGCCCCCGGGAGCCGCCCGTGACCAGCGCAACCTTCCCCTTCAGATCGATCATGGCTAGCTTGCCTTCCGAATCTGCGGCTTCGGTTGCTCGCGGGTCAGCGGTCGCCGGTCACCGGAGATGGCTCGCGAAATGACCAGCCGCTGAATCTCCGACGTGCCTTCCCAGATCTGGTAGATCTTGGCGTCGCGCATCCATTTCTCGACCGGGTACTCGCGGATGTAGCCGTACCCGCCCAGCACCTGCACGGCATCCAGCGTGACCTGCATGGCCATGTCGGCCGAAAACGCCTTGGCCATGCTGCCCTCGGCACGCGTAAAGAGCATGTCATTTTGTGCCATCCAGCCGGCCCGCCAGGTGAGCAGCCGGGCGGCATCGATGTTGATCGCCATGTCCGCCAGCTTGAAGCCGATGCCCTCGTGCTTGATGATCGGCTTGCCGAAGGCGACTCGCTGCTGGGCGTAGTCGAGCGCAAACTCATAGGCCGCGCGCGCGATGCCGATCGAGCCGGCGGCGACCGCAGGCCGCGAGTACTCGAGCATCTGCAACGCGCCGAGCGCGCCGGGACCAGCGTCGGGATCACCGGGCTCACCGCCGAGCCGATTCTCGGTGGGAACGAAGCAGTCCTGCAGGATGACCTGCGCCGTGTGCGAAGCCCGCACGCCCAGCTTCTTTTCCTTGCGGCCCATGCTGAGGCCCTTATTGCCTTTCTCGACGACAAAGCCGGCGATGCCGGCGGCGCCGATGGTAGGGTCCGTGTTGGCAAAGATCACGTGCAGGTCGGCGATGCCGCCGTT
>VBHC01000139.1 GCA_005889535.1 Chloroflexota bacterium | reverse complement strand
TCGCCGATTCCGACTACCCGAGCGAGAACAAGGTGGTGGCGATCATCACCCGCGAGAGCGACCGGCGCGGCTGGGAGAATGTCCGCCGGCTCCAGGACGAATTCGGCCCCCGTCTTCGCGCCTTCTTTCACATCAAGGATCCGCTGCTTCCCGGGATCGTGGTCGGGAAATCGGCGGCCATGGCGTACGGCGGGCCCGTCCTGCGGCGCGAGCTGGAGCGGCTTGGCCTCGATCCCGGCACCGTCATCCTGACCGACCTCGATTCCGACTTCCGGGTCCATCCGCAGTACTTCGCCGATGTCACCTACCAGTACGTCACCGACCCGAAGCGGCTCGAGTGCCTGTTTCAGCCCGTCCCGATGTTCCATAACAATCTCTGGCGGGTGCCGTTCGCGGTGCGCATCATGGCGAGCGCCTGCACCCAGTGGCAAATGTTCCTCTCCTCCCGCCCCGATCGGCTGGTGGCCTTTAGCAGCTACTCGATGTCGATGGACCTGGTCATCAAAGCGGGCTACTGGGACGACGACGTCATCCCGGAAGACTCTCGCTTCTACTGGAAGTCCTTCTTCGCCACCCACGGGCGGCTCAAGGTGGTGCCCATCTTCCTGCCCATCTACGGCGACGCGCCGGAGGCTTCGGATCGGGGGATGCCCTGGGAGCGGGTGAAGACCCATGCCAATCAGTACAACCAGATCAAGCGCTGGGCCTGGGGGGTGAGCGATGTCCCGTACGTGACGGTTCGGCTGCTCCGCCACGCCGAGATCTCGTTATGGCTGCGCGCCCGCCGATACGGGTACATGATCTTCAACCATCTGACGTGGACGACGCTCCCGGTGCTGTTGCTGTTTGGCGCCGCCCTCCCGCGCCTGTTGCAGGAGGATTGGAACCTGACGAACGCCGCTGACCGGCTCGGCCTCTACGCCTTCATCATCATCAACATCGCCTTCCTGAATATCGCCGCGTTGATCCTGGTTGAGCGGCGGATCAACCCGCCGATGCCGCGCAGCTGGGGCTTTACTCACCAGATCTGGGCCTACCTGCAACTCGGGCTCTATCCAATCGTTGGTCTGCTGTTCAGCGTCCTGCCGGCGCTCGAGGCCCAGACGCGACTGATGCTGGGCATGTATCTCGAGTACAAGGTCACCGAGAAGGTCGCCGAAGGGACGGTGGAGGGGACGGCCTGACGGGCCGGAGCAGCACGTAGGCGGTGAGGGCGCCCAGTAACAAGGCGCCGTAGAGGCCGACCGAGGACAGCCAGGTCAGCGCCGGGCTAGCCTGGTAGACCGTCTGTCGTGCGCTATCCAGTTGCGCCTGGAGCTCGAGCAGGAGCCAGCCGGCAAGCCCCACGGCGCCAATCCACCAGCGGCCCCGCAGGCTCGTCCACAGGAAGACAATGCACAGCAGCAGGGGTGTGAAATTCCACAAAGAATTCTTCGGCGCCGCCACCACCCCCAGCCAGATGCTGAGGGCAAGCGCGCCATTCCACGGTCGCGCCGGAGCTCGAAGCAGGACCAGGATCGTAACGACGGCGAGCAGCCCGACGCCGACCAGCATCAGCGGCTCAACTGGCAGCCCCGCAAAGGGCGGCTTCGTCCAGGTCGACGCGATACCAAGCCGGCTGAGCCAGCCATTGATCGACTCGTTGGTCCAGTAGGTATCCGGTCCGAGGAGAGTCCCTGCTCCACCCCCAATGGCGCCGCCGGCGGCCCCAAGCTGCAGCAGCAGCAGAATGGCGAGCACGGTGAGACCGATCGCGACCCGGCGCCAGCGTGGCGGATGCTCGGTGATGGCGGCCAGAAAGCCGGTGACGGGATATAGCTTGATAGCGCTCGCCAGCCCGAGCATCGGCCCGGGTGCGACACAGTCATAGGCCACCGCCAGGAGAAGTAACACCAGCAGGTTGGCCTGGCCGAAGTAGAGCGAGCCGATCACCGGAGGAAAGAGCCCGGCGGCGACGCCCCCGACGACGGCGACGGGCCAGCTCAACTGTGGGATCGACCCGAGTAACAGCGCGACCGCGCCGACCAGGGCAATCAGGCTCAACCCCATGAAGACGAAGGCGGCCTTCGGCGCCGCGATCAGCGCCAGCGGCCGTAGCACCTGCGCGAAGACGAGTGGATACGAGTAGCCGCCTCCGGTCTCGCTCTGCAGGCCGGCAGCCCGCTGCACGGCGTGCAGCGCCGCGGTGTCGTATGGATCCTGGCCACGGTTGAGCAGCACCGCGGCGGCCCAGTAGTCGTAGAAATCGTTGAAGAGTCCGGACGAGCCGCGCGTTGCCACGCTATGAACCACGCGCGCCAGGGTCACCGCCGCCGCCAGAACCCCGCCAAGTTGGGCGGGCCGCGGGACCAGCTCGGCGAGCCGCCGGCCTACCGTAGCCCGACCGCGTGCTGGACGCGTCGCAGGGTGGAGTTCGCGATCGGCGCCAGCCGGTCGGCGGTCCGGTGCAGCTGCAGCATCAGCGCCGCGTCGTCTGATCGAATTTCCCGGTATCGCTCCTGGATTGGGGTGAGCGCCTCGATCACGGCATCGGCGACCGTGCTCTTCAGCACGCTGTACGGCTTACCGGCGAACTCCTGCTCGACGGCGGGCCAGTCTTTGTCTTTGATGGTCCGATAGATCTCCAGCAGGTTTCGAACGCCGGCGCCGGCTGGGAACCGGACGGCGGGCTCAGCGTCCGTCTGGGCGCGCGCCAGCTTCTTGCGGATCACGTCGGGCGCGTCGAGCATGAAGATCGCATGGCCGGGCGCATCGGCGGCTAAGCTTTTGCTCATCTTCTTCTCTGGGTCGTCGAGGCCCTTGATCTCTGCACCGGCCTTCTGAATCAGCGCCTCCGGAATCACGAGGATCTCACCAAAACGCTGGTTGATTCGTTGCCCGAGATCGCGGGTGTACTCGATGTGTTGACGCTGGTCCTCACCGACGGGGACGTACCTGGTGTCGTACAGCATGATGTCGGCCGCCATCAAGGATGGATAGGTCAGAATCCCGGCGCCGATCCGCTCTCGACCCTGCCGTGCGGTCCGGTCCCGAAATTGGGTCATGCGCTCCAGCCACCCCACCGGCGTGAAGCACTGAAAAATCCATGCAAGTTCGGCGTGCGCCGCCACTTGCGACTGGATGAACATCGCCTGGTCTTGCTTGATGCCACTCGCCAGGTAGATGGCGGCAAGGTCGAGCGTGTTCTCTCTCAGTGCGGTGGGATCTTGCGGCAGCGTGATCGCATGCAGGTCGACGATGCAGAAGATGTTGTCGTATCTATCCTGGTCGCGGACCCAGTTCCGGATTGCGCCCAGGTAGTTACCGAGGTGAAGGCCGCCGCTGGGCTGGATGCCAGAAAACACGCGGGGCTTTCCCGGGGTCGGCTGCATCCACGAATGTTAAGCAACGACCTCGTTGGCAATCGTAAGGTTCGCGTGGAACTGAACTAGAATCCGCGCCGTGAGCGAACGCCTGGCATCCCGGACCCTGCGCAATAGCGCGCTGGTGGTGGGAGCGCGAGCCGTGGCCAAGCTCGCGGTGTTCGCGGTCGTCGTGCTGCTCGTACATCACCTCGGTGCCGAGCGCTTTGGGCGGTTCGCCACCATGGTGGTCTACGTAACGCTGGTCGGCGTGGTCGCGGACCTCGGCCTGCAAACCGTCTTCATCCGGGATGTCTCGCGGGATCGCGGCGAGTTCCGCCGTTACCTCTCAAACCTCGTCGGTACCCGCTTCGTCCTGTCGGTGGCGGCGCTCGTTCTCCTGGCCGGTGCGCTCCGCCTCCTTGCCCCTGTGCTCTTTCCCTACACGATCGCAGCCTTTACCCTGCTGCTGACCACCAGCTACTCGAGCCTGCTGCGTGCCGTCTTCTACATCCGTGGCCGGCTCATCTACGAGGCGGTCGCCATCGTCGCCGAGGCGATCCTGGTCCTGGGGCTTACCCTGCTTGCGATCGAACGGGGAGCCACCTGGGATGTCTTCCTCTGGGTCTATTCAGCGAGCTACCTGTTCACCTGCGTGTTCGCGGTTGCGATCATCCGCTGGCACTGGCACGAGCGCATCGAGGCGCGGCTCGATCCCGCCTTTGTCCGACGCCTGCTGGCAGCCGGCGTGCCGCTCGCGCTGGGATTCACCATCACCACCATCTACGCCCAGCTCGACGTCGTCCTGCTGCAGACCTTGAAAGGTTTCCAGATGGTCGGCTGGTATGCCGCCGCGAACCGATTTGTCGACGCCGTCGCCTGGATTCCACAGTCGGCCATGGGCGCCGTCTTCCCGGCTCTGTCACTGGTGGCCGCCACCGAAAGCCGGCGGCTTGAGTTTGCCTATGAGAAGTCTTTCAAGATGCTGGCCATCGTCGCCCTGCCGCTGGCGGTTGGGATCGGCATCACCGCCGACTCCCTCGTGCCACTCGCGTTCGGTCACAGCTTCGACCCATCGATCCCGGCGCTGCGCATCCTCGCGCCGTCCATCGCGCTTCTTTTCGTCAACAACGCGTTCATCTACACCCTCACCGCCGTCAATCGCCAGGTCGACTTCACCAGGCTTTCGCTGGTCACCCTGGTCGTCAACATCGCGCTCAATCTGGCGCTCATCCCCCCCTACGGCTATCTCGGTGCCGCGGCCGCCTCGACCCTGACCGAAGCCGCGCTGTTCGCCGGTGGCTTGTGGCTCCTGCGGCGGTATCGTGCCCCGGTGCGGATCGTGGGGGCCAGCGTCCGGGTGATCGCGAGCGCCGCCGTGATGGGCGCGGTCCTGTACCCGATCCGTTCGTGGCCGCTTGCATTCGTGGCCATCCTCGGCGCCACGGTCTACGTCGCGGCGTTATTCGCACTGCGGGCGCTCACTGCGGAGGAATGGTCGATCGTGCGCTCCGGGCTCGGGGCACGCTAGGCGCCGGCGGTAACCCTAAACTACTCGCGTGCCAGAAGATGGCGCGATCGTTCGCGCGCTCGCGGAGAAGATCCGCGATGTGCCGAATTTCCCCAAAGAGGGCATCCTTTTCAAGGACATCACCACCCTGCTCCAGGACGCCCATGCCTTTCGGCAAGCGGTCGACATCATGGCGGAAACCTACCGGGGGAAGGCCGTCGAGCTGGTGGTCGGCGTCGAGTCTCGCGGTTTCATCTTCGGTGGAGCGCTGGCCTACCTGCTCGATGCCGGCTTCGTCCCGGTGCGCAAGGAAGGGAAGCTCCCCGGCCAGAAGCTCACGGAGGCGTACGCGCTCGAATATGGTTCCGCGGTGCTCGAGATCCATAAAGACGCGATCAAACCAGGGCAGGCCGTCGTGATCGTCGACGACCTGCTGGCAACCGGGGGTACAGCCCGGACGACGGCCCGCCTGGTTCAGCAGCTCGGCGGCAAGGTGGTGGGCATCTCCTTCCTGATCGAACTAAAATTTCTCAAAGGCGCCGACAACCTGTCGGAATACAACGTCGTCTCGCATTTGAAGTTCTAGATGGGAGACGATGCTCAGCCGATCCTCGTGGTCGGTTCGGTCGCTCTCGACGCCGTCCGCACGCCGACGCAATCCGTCAGCGAGGTGCTCGGCGGCGCGGCCAGCTACTTCTGCCTCTCGGCGTCGATGTTCGCTCCCGTCCGGCTGGTCGCGGTGGTGGGCGAGGATTTTCCGGTCGAGCACCGCCGGCTGCTGGAAACTCGGCGGATCGACCTCGCCGGCCTGCAGGTCCGCCCGGGCAAGACGTTTCGCTGGACCGCTCGCTACAGCGGCGTCCGGCTCGAGGATCGCGAGACGCTCGAGACCCAGCTCAACGTCTTCGCCGATTTCCACCCGGTGCTGCCCAGCGTCTACCGCGACTCGAAAATCGTCTTCCTGGCCAATATTCAGCCCGAGCTGCAGCTCGAGGTGCTGGAGCAGGTGCCGGAGGCCGACTTCATCGCCTGCGACACCATGAAGCTCTGGCTGGACACCGCCCGGCCGGGCCTGGAACGCCTCTTCCGGCGGGTCGATTGCGTGATGGTGAACGACGAAGAAGCCGTCCAGTTCTCCGGTCAGCGGTTCCTCCCGGCCGCCGCCCACGGCATCCTCTCGTACGGGCCCCGCGTGGTGATCATCAAGCGCGGCGAAAACGGCTCACTGCTCTTCACCAAGGATCGGGTCTTCCTGGCTCCCGCCCATCCACTCGAGACGGTGCGCGATCCGACCGGGGCGGGCGACGCCTTCGCCGGTGCCTTGCTCGGCGCGGTGGCGCGAGCCGGCCACGGCGGCGAGGATGTGCTCCGGCGCGGCATGCTGTACGGCTCGGTGCTCGGCTCGCTGGCGGTCGAGGACTTCAGCGTGCGCCGCATCATGGAGGCTGACATGCGCGACATCGAAGGGCGGTTGAGTAACCTTGTCGACATGATTTCGCTCGATGGAGTGCGGGGGCTCTAACATGGCCACCATTCCGGCGCAGCGTTACGACGTCAAGGATCTCAAGCTTGCTGACGAAGGCCGGCGCATGATCGAATGGGCGGCCCAGGAGATGCCCGTCCTGCAGCAGATCCGCGAACGCTTCAAACGCGAACAACCGCTCAAGGGCCAGCGTCTCTCCGCCTGCCTGCACGTCACGACAGAAACCGCGAACCTCGCGATCACGCTCAAGGCCGGCGGCGCCGAGCTGGTGCTGTGCGCTTCCAATCCCCTGTCGACGACCGACGCGGCCGCCGCCTCGCTCGTCCAGGACCACGGCATCAGCGTCTTTGCGATCAAGGGTGAGGACAGCGAAACCTACTACCGCCACATCGCCGCCGCGCTCGCGCACCGGCCGACGATGACGATGGACGACGGCGCCGATCTGGTCGCCGCGCTGCACAAGGATCGCACCGACCTCATCGCCGATGTGATCGGCGGAACCGAAGAGACGACGACCGGGGTGATCCGACTGCGCAGCATGGCCGAGCACAAGGTCTTGCGCTATCCGATCGTTGCCGTCAATGAGGCGATGACCAAGCATTTCTTCGATAACCGCTACGGCACCGGCCAGAGCACGCTCGACGGCATCATCCGGGCGACGAACGTGTTGCTGGCCGGGAAGGTTTTCGTGATTTGCGGCTACGGGTGGTGCGGCCGGGGGCTCGCCATGCGGGCCCACGGGATGGGCGCCCATGTGATCGTCACCGAGGTCGACCCGGTCCGAGCCCTCGAGGCCGTGATGGATGGGTATCGGGTGATGCCGATCGCGGCAGCGGCCAAAGAGGGTGACCTGTTCGTCACCGTCACGGGTGACATCAACGTCGTCGACGAGTCGCACCTGAAGGCCATGAAGAGTGGCGCCATCCTGGCGAACTCCGGTCACTTCAACGATGAGATCAACCTGAGCGCGCTCGATGGGATGGCGGAGAGCGTCCGCACCGTCCGGCCCTCGCTCGAGGAATACCGTCTGCGCGATGGCCGGAAGCTCTTCGTCCTCGGCGAGGGTCGCCTGGTCAACCTGGCAGCGGCCGAGGGACACCCGGCGGCGGTCATGGATATGAGTTTTGCCAACCAGGCGCTGAGCGCCGAGCACCTCGTATCCCACGCGCGGGAGTTGCAGCCGAATGTTTATCCCGTCCCGGAAGAGATCGATCGCGAGATCGCTCGGCTAAAATTGGCCGCGATGCATATCGCGATCGACTCCCTGACGGCGGAGCAGGCTCAGTATTTGAGTGGTTGGGAGTCGGGCACCAGGTGAGGCGGGGCAGCCACCTGTTTACGTCGGAGTCCGTCACCGAAGGACATCCCGACAAGATCGCGGATCAGATCTCGGATGCCATCCTCGACGCCATCATGGCCAAGGACCCGCTGGGGCGGGTCGCCTGTGAGACGGCCGTCACCACTGGCCTGGCGTTTGTCATCGGCGAGATCACGACGGATACCTATGTCGAGATGCGCGACATCATCCGGCAGACGATCGAGGACGCCGGCTACGATCGGCCGGGCTTTGGCTTCGACGCCGACACCTGCGGCGTGATCGTGTCGATCGACAAGCAGTCGCCCGACATCGCGCAGGGTGTGGATACCGGCGGCGCGGGCGACCAGGGGATGATGTTCGGTTTTGCCTGCGATGAGACCCCGGAGTTGATGCCGATGCCGATCCAGCTCGCCCACCAGCTGGCCCGCCAGCTGGCGCGGGTGCGGAAAGACCGCACGCTTGCGTACCTTGGGCCGGATGGCAAGACGCAGGTCACGATCGAGTACGTCGACGGGCGTCCCCGCCGGATCGACACCGTCGTGCTTTCGGCGCAACACACCGAAGACGTCAGCCTGGAGCAGATCCGCGATGACCTCCAGGAGCTGGTGCTGGAGCAGGTGGTGCCCGCAAAAATGCTCGACCAGCGATCCACGATTCACGTCAATCCCACCGGCCGCTTTGTCCTGGGCGGCCCGCGGGCCGATGCCGGCGTCACGGGGCGCAAGATCATCGTCGACAGTTACGGCGGCTACGCCCGGCACGGCGGCGGCTGTTTCTCCGGGAAGGACCCTTCGAAGGTCGACCGCTCGGGCGCGTATGCGGCGCGCTATGTGGCAAAGAACATCGTTGCTGCCGGACTGGCCAGCCATTGCGAGATCCAGGTGGCCTATGCGATCGGCGTGCGCAAGCCGGTCTCCGTCTTTGTCGAGACCTTCGGCACCGAGCGGATCCCGGTCACGACCATCGAGCATCTCGTCAACAAGCACTTCGACCTGAGCCCGCTGGAGATCATTCGCGAGTTGGAGCTGCGCCGGCCGATCTACAAGCAGACGGCCGCCTACGGCCACTTCGGCCGCTCCGACCTCGACCTCCCCTGGGAGCGGACGGACAAGGCTGACCTGCTCGCCTCGGAAGCCGGCGTGCAACGCTTACAGGTGGTGGAGTCGCAGGACGGCTAAGAGCCAACGGGCCCGCCGGCCCACGCGAGCGGCGCTTTAGTGCCACGCGAGCGTTTGAGGCGTTGTCTCGTTACCGGCATCGACGGCTTCGCCGGGAGCCATCTCTCCGACCTTCTCACCCGGCGGCGGTATTCGGTCCACGGGACCATTCGGCGCCCCCAGGCGGATCCACGGGCCGAGCTCTCGGCGCAGGTCGTCACCTACCGGGTCGACCTGCTCGAGCAGGGCGCCGTCGAGGCACTGGTGCAGGAGGTGCGGCCGCAATGGGTGTTCCACCTGGCGGCGCTGAGCAGCCCGGCAGCGTCCTGGGACGATCCGGGTGGGACGATCGCCACCAACGCCGGCCTCGAGGCGAACGTGCTGGGCGCCCTGGTGCGGCTCGATCCGATGCCGCGGGTGCTGGTGGTCGGTTCGGGTGATGAATACGGACGGCCAGCCGGCCGCGCGCGCCGGCTCGACGAGGACACCCCCTTGCGTCCGCTCACGCCCTACGGGGTGAGCAAGGTCGCCCAGGACCTGCTCGCGCTGCAGTATCACCTGAGCCACGGCCTGCCTGCGATCCGGGTGCGACCCTTCAACCACGCGGGGCCGCGGCAGGCGCCGCAGTTCGCCATCGCCAGCTTCGCCCAACAGATCGCCCGTATCGAGCTGGGCAAGCAGGAAGCGACGCTCAAGGTGGGCAACCTGGGGGCGCGTCGCGACTTTACGGATGTCCGCGACATCGCGCTGGCCTACCTGTTGGCGGTGGCCAAGGGGAGGCCGGGTGAGGTGTACAACATCGGATCGGGATCGGCGCCGGCGCTGCGCGACGTCCTCGCGCGTCTGTTGACGATGACCCGGGCGAAGGTTGCGGTGGAGGTGGATCCGAGCCGGACGCGCACTGCCGAGGCCGATGTCTACGTCTGCGACGCCCGCCGGTTCCAGCGGCTCACCGGCTGGCGCCCGCGGATCGCGCTGGACCGCACGCTCCGGGACACCCTCAACTACTGGCGTCGCTCCGAGCGGAGCGTGGCCTGATGGCCCGCCACGTCGTAATCCTGGCCGGTGGGAGCGGGACCCGGCTCTGGCCGCGCTCCCGCGAAAAGTCGCCCAAGCACCTGCTGACCCTCCACGGGGCGCAATCCTTGCTGCAGTCGACGCACGCGCGGGTGTCGCGCCTGACGGACAACGTCTACGTCGTGACCGAACAGTCCCAGGTGAAGAGCATTCGCGACCAGTTGCCCACGCTCTCCGACGAACAGTTCATCGTCGAGCCGGCGCGGCGCGGCACCGCCTCGGCGCTCGGCCTCGCCGCGCTCGCGATAGCGGAACGTGATCCACAGGCGACCATGCTCTCGGTCCATGCGGACCACTATCTCGGTCACGACGAGGACGCGTACTTGAAGACCCTGGACGCCGAGGCGCGCTGGGCGGAGTCGAAACGCTCGCTCGTTACCGTGGGGCTGCGACCACCATATGCCTCGACCGCGTTCGGCTACATCGAGGTGGGGGCGCCTCTCGACGGCGTTGAGGCGCCGGCGGTGTATCGGGTGGTCCGCTTTGTGGAAAAGCCTGATCTCAAAACCGCCGAAGGCTTTTTAGCATCGGGCTCCTATCTCTGGAACCTGGGACTCTTCAGCTGGCCGGTCGACGTGCTTTTCACCGAGATGGCCGCCCACGCGCCCGCCCTCTACCAGGGCCTGGAGCGGGTGAGGCAATCGCGTCGGGCGGGCCGCATCGACGAGGCGGACGCCGCGTACGAGACGCTGCCAACCGAAGCGATCGACACCGCCGTGCTGGAGCGGACGACTAACCTGCTCGTCGTCGGGGCCACCTTCGAGTGGCATGATCTCGGCTCCTGGGCCGACCTGCACGACATCCTGGAACAGGATGAGGCCGGCAACTTCGTCGAGGGTGAGTCGGTGCTGATCGACTCGAAGAACTGCATGATCCACTCCCCAACCAAGCTGGTAGCCGCCGTGGGGCTGGAGGACATGGTCGTGATCGAGACCGACGACGCCATCCTGATCTGTCCGAAAGCCCGATCCCAGGATGTGAAGTTGATCGTCGACCGCCTCAAGCAAACGGGCAAGACGGAATACCTGTGACCGTCATTAGACTGTGGCCGTGACCAAGCGCGCGCTGATCACCGGCATCACCGGGCAGGATGGCTCGTACCTCGCCGAACTATTGCTGGCCAAGGGCTACGAGGTCCACGGAGTCGTCCGCCGCTCGTCAACCATGAACCGCAGCCGCATCGATCACCTCGAGCATGGCTCGCCCGGCGACCAGGACGCCGCCCGGCTGGTGCTCCATTACGGGGACATGACCGACTCCGGCGGACTCAACCGGCTCGTGATGACCGCCGAGCCCGACGAGATCTACAACCTGGCGGCCCAGAGCCACGTTCATATCTCATTCGATCAGCCCGAGTACACCGGGAACACGGACGGGCTGGGCACGACCCGCCTGCTGGAAGCGATTCGCTCCACCCGGCTGCCCACCCGCTTCTATCAGGCCTCGACATCGGAGATGTTCGGGCTGACACCGCCGCCCCAAAACGAGCGGAGCCCATTCCATCCGCGCAGCCCGTACGCCGTCGCCAAGCTCTATGCGCACTGGACCACGATCAACTACCGCGAGGCGCACGGCCTGTTTGCCTGCAGCGGGATCCTGTTCAACCACGAATCGCCGCGACGTGGCGAGAACTTTGTCACTCGGAAGGTGACCCGGGGCGTGGCGGCCATCCTCGCCGGGCGAGCGACGAAACTGCGGCTCGGGAACCTCGACGCCAAGCGGGATTGGGGGCACGCCCGCGACTACGTCGAGGCGATGTGGCTGATGCTGCAGCAGCAGACGCCCGACGACTACGTCATCGCGACCGGCGTCGAACGGAGCATCCGCCAGCTCGCTGAGCTCGCCTTCGGATTGGGTGGGCTGGACTGGGAAAAATACGTCGAGGTCGATCGCGCCTACTTCCGGCCGGCGGAAGTGCCGGACCTGCGGGGCGATCCCAGCAAGGCCCGCTCCCAGCTGGGATGGCGTCCGAAGATCGGGTTCGAGGACATGATCCGCGAGATGCTGGAATCCGATCTGACCGCCCTTGGTGTGCGACCGGGCGATGTGCTGCGGGCTCCATCCGCCAAAGCCAGCTGACGCCGAATCTCCGGGTCGCCCTCGCCTTGCCCGCTAGGATTAGCCAGGACGGTGGCAACGTAGGTTGAGCGTCGAGATCAAGTTCGGCACCGACGGCTGGCGTGGCATCATCGCCGATGACTTCACCTACGCGTCGGTTCGGGTCGCCACCCAGGGGATCGCCCAGTATCTCGTCACCCGGTCCAACCCGTCGGCCATCGTCGGCTACGACACCCGGTTTGCCTCAGAGCTGTTTGCCCGCGAGGTCGCCCAGGTGCTGGCCGCCAACGGCGTCAAGGTCTTCGTCATCAATGCCCCGGCACCCACCCAGGTCTCCACCTACGCGATCCTCGACAAGAAAGCGAGCGGTGGACTGGTCATCACCGCCAGCCACAACCCGTACTACTTCAGCGGCCTGAAATACAAACCCGAGTACGCCGGGTCGGCGTCCCCCGAGGTCACCAACCGGTTGGAGGAAGAGATTCAGCGGGTCCAGCGCGGCGGACGGGTTCGTCAGGTGCGGTTCGACGACGCCCAGCGGGACGGAACCATCGAGCTCTTCGATCCGCAACCTTCTTACGCAGCCCAGCTGAATCGGCTCGTCGACCTCAGCGCGATCAAAGCCGCCGGCCTGCGTATCCTGCACGAGCCGATGTACGGCGCCAGCCAGGGCTACGTCAGGGCGCTCCTTTCCGGCGGCAAGACCACCGTCGAGGAGATTCATGGGGAGCGCAACCCTGGCTTCGGTGGCATGCACCCCGAGCCGATCGCCCACTACATGCCGGAGGCGATGGAGCGGATGCAGGCCGGCGGCTTCGACCTCTGCATCGCGAACGACGGCGACGCCGATCGGGTCGGCATCATCGACGAGCGAGGGACCTTCATCAACCAGCTCCAGGTCATGGCCCTGTTGATGATGTACCTGGTCGAAAAGCGGGGACAGAAGGGAGACGTGGTGCGGTCGCTCACCTCGACCTCGATGGTCGACAAGCTGGGCGAGCGCTTTGGCGTCAAGGTGCACGAGCTCAAGGTGGGCTTCAAGTACATCGGGCCGAAGATGGCCGAAACCAATGCGATGCTCGGCGGGGAGGAGAGCGGCGGTTTCGCATTCCGCGGTCACATTCCGGAGCGCGACGGTATTCTGTCGGGGATCTCGTTTGCCGACATGATCGTGAAATACGGGCAGCCGCTTTCGCGGATCATGGATCACCTGACGGACCTGGTCGGGCCGCATTTCTACGCCCGGCACGATCTCCACCTCGAGCGGGAGGAGTACGCGGCCCGTCGGACGGAGCTGTACGGCAAGCTGGAAAAGGAGCCACCCACCGAGATTGCCGGCGGTCGCGTGGCGCGATCCCGCACCGATGACGGGTTCAAGTACTACCTGGACGACGGCAGCTGGGTGCTGGTCCGTTTCAGCGGCACCGAGCCGCTGATTCGCGTCTATAGCGAGGCCTCCTCGAAGGAGCGGGTCGAGCAGTTGCTCGCCGCCCTCGAAGAAAAGCTCGGGCTGCGCCAGCTTGTCTGAGTTCGTCAAGAAGCCCTGGGGCTGGGAGAACCGCTTCGCGGTCACCGATAAGTACGTTGGCAAGGTGATCCATATCAATGCCGGCGAGATGCTCAGCCTGCAATACCATCGGCAAAAAGACGAGACGGTGCTGGTGGTGCAGGGGGCGATGGACCTTCAGCTCGAGGACGATGGCGGGCGCCTGCAAACCTACCGGCTGACTCCCGGTATGTCGCAGCGGATCGCCCCGGGTCGCAAGCATCGGATGATCGGGGTCGAGGCGTGCGAATTTTTCGAAGTGTCGTCACCGGAGATCGACGACGTCGTCCGGCTCGAAGACAAATATGGACGGCAGGGAACCACCATCGCCTGACGCGCACTTTCCACAGTTTCCACAAAACCCGCAGCCCACGTCGAACATTTGTTTTTGAATACAAATTCGGGGGTCGCCGCCGGTTCTTTCCCCAGGCCCCAAACGGACGTTTCCCTGCTAGACTAGCCGCCATGTCGGAAGCCCTGGCGAGTTCTTCGGCGACCCTTCCGCCAGGGCAGCAGCGAACGCGTGCTCGGGTTCGCCCGGCGCCGCGCCCGATCCAGCTCGGTACCCGCTACCTGGGGCTGCTGTCCGCCTGGGCCGTCGCCATCGGCCTGACTTTCAAGTCCGAGCTGCTGACGCCCGACCAGGTATGGGAGGCGACTGCCGGGCTTGCCCTGCTCGTCACCCTCGGTCTCACCTTCCTGCATGCGCGCAATCGCACACCGGCGTGGCTTAGCCTCGACCACTACATCACGCCGGTGCTGGTCATCGTGGCAGCCGCCGCCTTCTCGATCCTGGCGCCGGACTACCGGGTGCATTCACTGGGGATGCTGACGATGGGGGCTTTCATCTTTGCCAGCAGCTTCGTGGATCTCTCACGAGGCATGGGGCGCGAGCGCCCGCTCCACCGGTTCCTCCGCGATGCCACGACGTTTTGCGTTCTGCTCGCACTGTTCTTTCTCATCCTCCAGTCGGCTGACCTGCCCAACGTCATCAAGTTCAGCGCGATCTTCTTCGTGGCCCTGCTGAGCGGCTATCGCAGCTTTCGCTTCGCCACCAAGCGAGAGGGACTCGCGCTCCTCTCCGCCTTCCTGACGGCCGGTACCGTCACCTTCGGCGCCTTCGGCATGGTGACCTACCTCAACCAGGGAAGCCAGTACGTGGCGGTGATCCTCGCGTTTGCCTGGTATGCCTGGCAGGGCTTGACCGTGCACGCGCTCGACGATTCGCTGACGCGCCGGATCATGTTCGAGTACGGGCTCTTCGCCGTGATCTGCGTCTACCTGATCGCGCTGGCGCTGGTTACCGGTCGCCCGATCGGGTAAGGCGGACCGGCCAGCCGGTTACCGCGGCGGACTGATCCGCTCGACGCGCCCCGACGTGTCGGTGATCCAGAGCGAACCGAAACCGGGGGCGGCGCTGGTCGCGGAGACATCGAGCGTCCCGCTAACCCGGTTGGTTTGTGGATCAATTCGCTGAAGGCTGATCCCGCAGACCCAGACCGCACCATCCAGCAGGGCGAGATGATCCACCCCGGCTCGCCCGAGGGAATAGCTGACGTCGATGCTCGACACGACGCGATTGGTCTGTGGATCGATCCGAACCAGAAGGCCATTACCGACGGTTCGCACCCAGATTGCGTCCGGAGTCGCCGCCACCGCCAGCGGAAGACTTCCCTGATAGCAGGCAGCCGGGCAACTGAGCGTTACGTTCGCCACCACCCGATTCGTCACCGGATCGATACGCGATACTTGCCCGGCGATCGTGCTCGCTACCCAGACCGCCTGATCGGACGCCGCAATCCCCGAGGCGCCGTCCGGCAGCGTAAAGCTGGCGACCACCTGGTTCGTCTTGGGATCGACGCGGACGAGCCGGTCGACCCAGTAGCCCGTAATCCAGACGGCATTGTCGGTGGCAGCCATGTCAAAAGGGACGAAGTCGAGTGGAACCCGGGCCACAGCATGCTGGCTCCTCGGATCCACTCGGAGCACCATCTGCTCGTCGTTCTTCAAAACCCAGAGTGCGCCCGCAGCCACGGCCAACGCGCTCGGCAGATCGCAGTCGCGCACATGGACCGATGTCCCCATAAAGCTGTGGACCGACCCCTTTGCCTCGCAATCGCGCTGATAGAACGCGAGCTGGTTGCCGATTCGAAGCGTGGCGACCACCCGATTGCTCCGCGGATCGATGCGTGATACGGTCCCGTCGCCGGTGTTTGGAACCCAGACCGCGCCCTCGCCGGTCACGGGAACTGCGGGGCGCTGACCGACGGCGATGATGGCTTGCACCGGACCCGACGGCTTCGAGCTGGGCGAGAGGTTGGCGCGGCTGCGGTCGATGGCGCAACCGGCGCTCACCACCGTCACCGTGACCAGCAGCAGCCAGGCCGATGTGCTCCGCCCGGAAGGCCCCATGCCCCTGCAGTATAAACTCTGGCTCTAACCGGCTAATAGGTAATAGATGGTGAGTCCATGGCAGTTCCACATCACGGCGGGGGCTCTCTGTCTTGACTTCGCCAACACGGTGAGCTGGCGGCGCTCGGGTTCTCCGATTGAGCGGCTGCAAACGTATGCCGATCTCGCCTCGTGGGGGCGGCAGGTTGGTTTGATGTCCCAACCGGAGGAGCGGCGTCTTAACCGTGAGGCAGCCGCCCATCAGCGCCGGTTGCTGCGCACGCTCGCCACGGCACGGTCGCTTCGGGAGGCCATCTTCGCAGTCTTCGCCCGGATCAGCGAAGGCGGCGTGCCCCCCAATCGGGATCTGAGAGCACTGGAAGCGTGGATCCGCACCGCGGTGGAGCACAGCAAAATGGTCGTTCGCTCTGGGCGTTACCGATGGGAGCCCGTCGCTGGCGCCTCTCGAATGGACGATATGCTCTGGCGGGTCGCGCTCTCAGCGGATGAGCTCTTGTCCTCAGGCGCGGTGCGCCGGATCGGACAATGCTCCGGGCGGGACTGCCGGTGGCTGTGGGTCGACCGAACCCGCAACCACAGCCGGCGATGGTGCGATATGGCGGTCTGTGGGAATCGAGCCAAGGCTCATCGCCACTACCGGCGCCGGCAGGCGATCGAGGCTGGCCCTAGCGAACCGTCAATTGCGTGACGAACTGGCCGGTGGGGTCGATCGGTGCGATCCATTGATAGACGGCCACCAATTTCAGCGTCGTATCACCGCGCTGGTCGAAGCTCATGGCACCCATCAAGCCACGAAAATCCTTCGTCCGGCCGATTTCAGCCAGCACCTGGCCGCGGCTTGGTCGGGATCCGCCCGCGGCATCGATCGCCCTGGCGATCGCACGGATGAGCAGGTTGGTTGCGTCGAAGGCTTGAAGGCTGAGCCCGCTTGCGTCTCGGCCGTAGACGTTGCGGTACTGACTCAAGAAGGCCGACGCGCGTCCGATGCGGGGCGGATAGACCCCCACGACGGTGTAATAGCAGCCCCTAGCCCTCGCCCCGGCGTACTTGGCGAACAGGTTGTTAGCCAGCCGATCCGTTCCAATGAGCGGAACATCAAGCCTCTGGGCGCCCATTTCCGTGCGGACCATCGCCGCCGCCTGCACATCCGACCCGGCGAAATAGACCACGTCGACTCCCAGCGTCGCGGCTCGCTGGATGGATGGACCGAAGCCGAGCGAAGGGGATGGTTCGTTGTCCCCCAGGTCAGTCGCGTTGACCACGGTCCCGCCATGCCTGCTGAAGCGGGCGGCGAATTGGGTCGCGCTCGCCTGGCCGAACCATGTGTGATCCGTGAAAACCAAGGCGCGTCGCTTGGCGAGCGTCTGGTAGGCAAGATCGGCGCCAGCCACCCCCTCCGTCAGCTGCGTGGTCACGACTCGGAAATAGGAGTTCGTTCTCTCTGATCGCAGACGGGCCGCCAGGCCCTGGCAGTGCCCGTCCGGCGGCTCCTGGGTGAGGCACTCGTCCGTATTGGCCGGGCTTATCATGGCCAGCCCAGCGCCGTTGGCCGCCGGCAGCTCGCTCCGGGCGAGGCTGTCGTAGAGCGGGCCGACAAGGCCAACGACGCGATCGTCGGCCGCCAGCAGCTGGATATTCTTTACGCCTTGCGCCCGGTCGTGGATTCCCTTGATCACGTCGTCGGTGGTGACGAGTTGCAGCGTGACGCAGGCATCGGCGTGTGACGCGGCTCCGCAGACGGACCCGGCCTGTTTGACCGCGAGTTCGACGGCGTCCCTCACTGGAATGCCGTCCGGTGCGTCGTCACCGCTCAATGGCAGGTCGGCTCCGAGCTTGATGACGCCGACGAGGTGCTGACCGCCAACAGGCCCGACGCTACAGCCCGAGATGGTGAGCGAGACGACCAACAGCCAGACGGCGGCTTCGCCTTTCACCCGCACCCCGAAGGCGAAATTGTACTCGACCGATACTTCAGATCCCGAGGTATGCGCGCTGAACGTCGGGACTGTCGAGCAAGGCCCTGGCCGTCCCCTCCTTGACGATCCGACCCGTCTCCAGAACGTAGCCCCGGTTTGCGACCTTGAGGGCCTTGGCGGCATTCTGCTCGATCAACAGGATCGTCGTGCCCTGCTTGTTGATATCGCGAATCACTTCGAAGATGGTGTCCACCAGGATGGGGGCCAATCCCAGGGAGGGTTCGTCCAGCAGCAACAGCTTGGGTCGCGACATCATGGCCCTGCCGATGGCCAGCATCTGTTGCTCGCCCCCGGACAACGTCCCACCAATCTGGTTGCGGCGCTCTTTGAGGCGGGGGAACAGCTCGAACACGCGGTCCTGATCAGTCCGAATGGCTGGCCCGTCGTTGCGCGAGTAGGCGCCCAGAAACAGGTTGTCGCGCACGGTCATCCGATGGAAGATGCGGCGCCCTTCTGGGGCGTGCCCGATGCCCAACATGACGATCCGATCCGGCGGCAGTCCGGAAATCTCCTTCCCACGGAGGCGGACGTGGCCACGCGCCGGTCGCGTCAGGCCCGAGATGGTTCGGAGCGTGGTGGTCTTGCCGGCGCCGTTGCTGCCGATCAAGGTAACGATCTCTCCCTGGTCGATCGTCAGGCTGAGCTGGTGCAGCGCCTGCACGCGGCCGTAATAGGTGTCCACCCCCTGAACCTCGAGGAGCGCCACGGTCAGCCCTTCACGCGCTTTTGCCCAGGTAGGCTTCGATCACGCGCGGGTTGGTCCGGACCTCTTGGGGTTTGCCTTCGGCAATTTTCTCGCCATAGTCCAGCACCACGATGCGCTCGGAGATACCCATGACGACCTTCATGTCGTGCTCAATCAGTAAGACGGTGATGCCCTGACCACGGATCCGTTCCACGAGCGTCATGAGTTCGCGTTTTTCCTGCGGGTTGGCGCCGGCGGCGGGCTCGTCCAGCAGCAGCAGCTTCGGATCGCTGGCCAGGGCCCGGGCGATCTCCAGCCGCCGCTGATGGCCGTAGGGGAGGTTGCGCGCGTAGTTGTACGCCTGTTGCCGAATGCCGACAAACTCGAGTAACTCGTTCGCCCGTTCCGTTACCCGCGCTTCCTCCCGGCCCGCCTTGCGCGTCTTGAAAATGTCATCCCAGAGTTTTGCGTGCATATGCGGGTGTTCACCGATTCGGACATTGTCCAGGGCTGACATGTAGGCGAAGAGCCGGATCTGTTGAAAGGTGCGAGCAATGCCCAACTCGGCGATCTTGTAGGGCTTGAGGGCCGTGATGTCGCGGTCCTGAAAGCGGATCGTGCCGGCCGTTGGCTTATACAGGCCGGTGATGGTGTTGAACAGCGTTGTCTTCCCTGCCCCATTAGGCCCAATCAGCGCAAAGATCTCGCCCGCGTTGATCGCGAAGCTGACATCGTCGACGGCTGTCAGACCACCGAAGCGTTTGGTTACGTGGTCGACGTTCAGGATGACTGCCGCCGTTGTCTCGCCGTCCGTCAATCAGTAGCCTCGCGCACGTCGAAGACCGCTTCTTCGGTCGTGCCCTTCTCGAGCTCTTGCTCCCGGATGCGGCTCGGGAAAAGCCCTTGAGGGCGCAGCAGCATGACAACCACAAGGATCAGGCCGAAGACGATGTAGTTCAAACGCTGGACTTCGTCGTGAAGGCCGACCCAGCCGCCTGTGGACTGGTTCAAGAACCCCAGGCCCACGGCGTTGCTGGCGGCGACGGCATAGTCCGGCAGGTTGGTCAACACGAAGAATTGCACGAAGAAGATCGTCAGCGCACCGAGGATGACGCCCGGGATGTTGCCCATGCCGCCGAGCACCACCATGATCAGGATGCTGACTGAGACGACGAACTCGAAGTTCTCGGAACTCACATAGGACAGCTTCGCGCCGTAGAAGCAGCCGGCAAAGCCGGCGAAGGACGCGCCGATCGCAAAGGCCAGCAGCTTAATGGCCACCGTGTTGATGCCGCTGGCCGCGGCGGCCACTTCGTCCTCTCGTACCGCCATCCAGGCGCGGCCGATGCGCGAGTTGTGCAGGTTGGTGACAAGGACGACACAGATGGCGACCAGGATCAGTATCAGGACGTAGAAGTCCATGGGCGCCCAGTTGGAATCGCCAAAATCGAACGGAGCCACGACCTTGATGGGTGTGCCGAACCACGGGCCAGTGATGAAGGCCGGCAGCTTGGGCGAATCGATGGCGGCGATCCCATTCACGCCGCCGGTCCAGTTGCCGAGCGGCGACCCGGCACCGAGGAAGCGGAAGATGCGAGGGACGATTTCGCCGAATCCCAGCGTGACGATCGCTAGGTAGTCCCCACGGAGTCGGAGGGTCGGCGCCCCCAGGATCGCGCCGAAGCTGGCGGCGACGAACATGGCGACCAGGAGCAGCACCCAGAAGGGGAAGTGGAATTCGGCATGCAGCGGGCTCCCAGAGAGCTGGCCGGAGGCGAGCAGCCCGTAGCTGTAGGCCCCGATGGCAAAAAACGCCGCATAACCCAGGTCGAGCAGCCCGGCGAAGCCGACCACCACGTTGAGCCCGATAGCGAGCAGGACGTAGATCCCCGCGTCGGCCGCGGTGCTGACCAGGTGATTTCCAGCGCCGCCTGTCGTCACGTCAGCGAAGCTTGGGAAGAGGAGTGCCCCGATGATGAGCAGCGTGTAAATCGTGCGGTTGCGATCCTTGAATGTCCCCATGGCCCAGCGCATCGCCGTGTCACCGCGCAGCAGGGGCCGGCTCATTTCTCAGGCACCTGCATGCCGAGCAGTCCGGCGGGCCGGAATACGAGCACCAGGATCAGAATGGCGAAGATCCAGACATCGGTCAGCGCTGCCTGGTAATAGGCGTTCGAGAACGCCTGGACCAGCCCGATGAACAGTCCGCCGAGCGCAGCGCCCTGGATATTGCCGATGCCACCGAAGACGGCCGCGGTGAAGGCGAACAGGCCGGCCGTGAACCCCTCGTCGAAGCGGATGTTGTTGAAGTACAGCCCGAAAATGATGCCGCCTGCCGCGGCCAGCGCGGCGCCGATGAAGAAGGTGGCGGCGATGGTCCGATTGATATTGATGCCCATCAGCTGCGCCGCCTCACGATCCTGCGCGGTGGCCCGCATCGCCTTCCCCAGCTTCGAATTCGTGATGAACACGTTGAGCGATACCACCAGGATCACGGCACTCCCGATCACGATGAGGTCTTTGACCCCCAGCGAGGCGCCGAGAAACGAAATCCGCGTTCCTGGCAGGAGATCGGGGAAGTGCACGTTGTTCGCGCCGCGCCAGACGTACATCGCGCCCTCCAGGACGAAGGACATGCCGACGGCCGTGATCAGGATGGCGAGCCGCGGCGCGCTTCGCAGCGGCCGGTACGCCAGGCGTTCAATGGCCATGTTGATTCCTCCATCGATGACCATCACCGCAGCGGTCACCAGCAGCAGGACGAGCACGACCCCGACTGAGAACGGGGTGCTGTCCGTGAACCCGAAAACGCCGATCAGGGGGATGGCAATGAAGGCCCCGAGCGTGAAGATATCCCCGTGCGCGAAGTTGATCAGCTCGATGATGCCGTACACCATCGTGTATCCGAGGGCGATGAGAGCGAAGATGGCCCCGTTTGCGACGCCGTAGATCAGGATCTGGATGAAAAAGGCTGGATTCGAAATTACCTTTGGCAGCAGAAGGACGGCCAGGACCAGGATGGTACCGGCCAGGAAGAGCCACGTGCCAAGCGCGCCACTCAGCGCGGTCCTGGTTCCCTTCAGCGCCGCAGCTACTGATGCCACTTGTCAGAGACGGGAGGGGCGGTCGCCCGCCCGCTCCCTTTTATACGCGCTTTATAGGCCGTGCGACAAGTCGACGGTGGTATCGACCTCCCAGCCTTTGCTGGCGTCCTTTACGGCGTAGACCGTGATGACCTTGTTCGTCGTGTCACCCTTGTCATCGAAGCTGGTATGACCGAGGACACCGGTAAAGTCGGTCTTGGACATCGCGTCCAGGACCTGCTGTCGGCTCGGCATGTTGTTGTTGTTCGCCTTGATCGCCCGGTCTATTGCGGCGATCAAGATTTTGGTCGCGTCATATGCCGGCATGGTGTAGGCGCCGTAATCATTCGAGTTCGGATAGGCCTTCTTGAAGGCATCGATTGTGGCCTGCGAGCCAGAAACCTTTTCGGCCGCGACCGTCGCTACGGTGCCGTTCATGCCGACCACCTTGTCGGCGGCATCCTTGATGCACTGGCCGGTGACGATGCCGTCACCACCCATGAAGGGCGCGCTGTCGGGGAAGATCCCCTTCATCTGATTGCGCACCACGCAGGCGTTGTTGCTGTCCGTTCCGCCGAAGTAGATGCCTTCGGCGCCGGCCGCCAACGCTGACCGGAGGAAGGAGCGGAAGTCGCTCACATGGGAGGCGTTCGGGAAGTCCTGGCGCTTGACGATCGTCCCGCCATCCTTCTTGAAGCGGATGCTGAACGTGTCGGCGATCCCTTTTCCGTAGGCCTCGGCGTCGGAAGCCACCCCGACCTTCTTCAGGTTCAGCTTGTTATAGGCGTAGTCCGACATGGCTGGACCCTGGAAGTCGTCGGTGGTGGCGACTCGGAAGTAATTGTTGGTGCCGGTTGGGCGCAGATCCTTGGGGAACGGGTAGCCGGCAGCCTTGCAGTCGACGTCGGGCACGCCGCTCAGTGATTGCGGGATGTAGATGTCCTTGGTCAGGCACTGGTTCGTGTTGGCAGGGCTGATCTGAACGAGGTGCGCCTGATTGGTGACCTTGATCTCGGCGCGCGCCACGTTCGAATTGAAGGGCCCGATCATGCCGAGGACGGCCTTGTCGTCGATGAACTGCTGGACGTTCTGGGTGCCTTTCTGCGGATCGTGCACACCGTTGACGGCATCGTCCAGGTTGAAGTACTGCAACGTAAAGCCGTCTACCGACTTCACCTGATCGACCGCGAACTTGACTCCGTTGAGGGTCGGGATGCCGTTCGACGTCTCGGCCCCAGACTCCGGCAGGTCGACGCCGATCTTGATAGTTCCCTTATTGGCGGTGCCACCGCCTCCCGTGGTGCCGCACGCGGCAAGCACCACGCTCGCAAGGGCTAACCCGGCGAGCAATTTCGACAATCTCATACAACGTCCTCCTTCCAATCTGGTGGTTTTAGGTGTGTCGAGCCGTCGTGAACTCCCGTGCCCGAAGGCGTAGCTATATATACAACCTTGCCCAACTGGGTGCAACTAGGAGGGCCCGCCTTCTAATACCTACTAATAATGTCTGGGGGCTGCCACAAGCATCCACGGCCGTCATCGTTGTGATGCCGAGCAACCCGCGATGTAGGCTTGACAACGGTTTTGGAGCGCGCGTAGGGTATACGACGCATCTCAGGAGGGCATCCCTTGGCGGAATTCGCTGAACGTATCAAACCGCGGGCCCAGTACGTCGATGAGGCGATCGAGCTGGCCCTGGCGAACAGATGGACGGAGGCGGTCCAGGTCAACCGCGGCATCATCGACCGCTTTGGCCCGGACGAGGACACCCTCAACCGTCTGGGAAAGGCGTACACGGAGCTCGGCCAGCTGGACGACGGGATCGAGGCCTACAAGAGCACCCTCAAGATGAATCCCGTCAACCCGATCGCCGTCAAGAACCTGGCCAAGCTGCAGGCCCTTCGCGGCGGCCAGCCGGTCCCGGCCTCAAAGGCGAAAGTCGACGTCGATGCCTTCATCGAGGAAACCGGCAAGACGGCCCTGACCGCCCTGCACGTCCACGCCGAAGGCGATCCCTGCAGTAAGGTTTCCGGCGGCGATCCGGTGAGGTTGATCGTGGACGGGGACACCATGAACGTCGAGACCGCGCGCGGTGTGTCCCTGGGCCACCTGGAGCACGCCCTCGGGCGGCGGCTGATCAAGTTCCTGGAGGGCGGCAACCGCTATTCCGGTGCCGTGGCGACCTGCGAGGGTGGCGCCATCAAGATCATCGTCCGGGAGACCTACCAGGATCCGAAGTTCTTCGGCCGGCCTTCCTTCACGATCAAGAAGGCCCGCGAGGAGTTCCGCCCCTACGCCAAGGAGTCGTTGCTGACCCGGTCGGCCGACGTCGAGGAAGCCGAAGAGGACGGCGACGAGCCTGCCGAGGAACTCGACGGGATGCACACTGTCGAGTCGGCTGAGGACGACGTCGAAGTGCCGGACGTCGACGAAGACACCCGCAAAGAAGACATCTACTAGTACGAGGCCGACTCGCGCCGAGTCGTCTGGGCGCGGGAACCCGGGCGTTGGTAGAGGGGTACTGTCGGCATGGGACCCTGGCGATGGCGTGCCACCCCGGCCGGAAGGCTGGCCGGGCTCCTGTCGGCCGGCGTCGTTCTGGCGGCATGCGCGCAGCCGACTGCCCAGCACCTCACTCCGAAGGCGGCCGCGACGGCTCAGCCCCGCTGCCAGGCGACCCCCGGGCATCGCGGCGATAATTCCCCGGGAATGGGCCCGATTGCTGCCGGCCGTGTCGCGCTCGGCCCCGGCATGGCGCTGACGCCTTCACCGAACCTGGTCGCCAGCACCCGCGGCGAACCGCTCGAGATTAGCGGGGTGGTGTACGACCAACGCTGCCGGCCGCTCGCTGGATCCCGAATCGAGCTATGGCAGGCAAATGCCAACGGCACCTATGGGCCTCCGCAGGGCACTGGAGAGATCCGCTGCTGCTATCTGCAGGGGGCTGTCGAGACCGATGCCGGCGGCCGTTACGTCGTGGACACGATCAAGCCGGGCAGCTATATGGGACCGCCGACCGTGCCCGGCCATATTCATTTCTGGGTGTCGCATCCCGGGGAGCAAAGTCTTTCGATCGAGCTCAACTTTGGCAATAACCCGTCGGTCCCTGCGGATGCAGGCCCGGTGGTACCGCTGCGCGCGTCAGGCTCCGGCCTGCAGGCGACCTTCGATATCGTTCTTTGAGCCGGGGTTCCGGCCGCGCCTCAGCCAACCCGCCAGTAGACACCGTTTTTGCGGTTGAGCAACTCGTAATCGACGAGGGCCCGCCGCAACTGGCAATAGTCCGGCCAGATCGGCCGCAGCATCGTGTCGACCTCCGCCTCGGCCAGCCGCCGCCCCAGGGGAAAACTCCGCACCACCTCCGCGAGCACCAGCCGGCGGCGGCCTTCGCGTGCAGGCCAACGGATGATCCGGCCCTCGCGCCAGAACGGCCTGAGCTGTCGCGCCTCCTCGGCGGCTAGCATCCGGTTTGCTGAGAGCATGCGCTCTCATTGTAGAAACCAAAAACGGCGATTCAGCGCGGGTAGACTGACGACGTGTTGCTGGCGATCGACCTCGGGAACCACGACTGGCGCCCCGCCACCCGCCGAGACAGCATGCCGGATGAGCTCGGCCTCCTCATGGTCCAACTGACGCGGCAGGAAGGGTTCGATCCGAAGTCCGTCGACTCCGTCGTCGTGGCCAGCGTGGTTCCGCCCCTGAACAGCGCGCTGGTCCAGGCGATCGAGCGCTACTTCGACCGGGAGCCCATGGTTGTGGGGCCGGGGATCAAGACCGGCCTGAAGATCCACTATCGCGATCCGAAGGAAGTCGGTGCCGATCGGATCGTCGCGGCCATGTCCGCCTTCAAGAAATATGGCGGGCCGCTGATCATCATCGACTTCGGCACCGGGACCACCTACGACGTGGTGTCGAAGGAGGGCGATTACCTCGGCGGCGCCATCGCGCCGGGTATGGGCATCTCCGTCGAAGCTCTCTATGAGCGGGCGGCCCGGCTGCAGCGCGTCGAGCTCAAGGCGCCCGTGACCGTGATTGGACGCACGACCGCCGAGAGCATGCAAGCCGGCATCATCTTCGGATTCACCGCCCAGGTGGAGGGGATGGTCGACCGCATTCGCAAGGAGCTCGGGGCGCAACCCCGGGTGATCGCGACCGGTGGGTTTGCCGGGCTGATCGCCGCCCAGACACCCGTGATCGAGCTGGTCGACCAGCGTTTGATGCTGGAAGGCCTACGGCTCATCTACGAGATGAATGTCTGAGGAACTCCCGCCCCCTCCCGGGCCTCTTCCGCACATTCGTCCCGACCGGACGCCACCGATCCGCGACCCGGCCGCGATTTTCAGTCGAGGAGACTGATAGGCTGGTAGCCCCGTGAAAATCGGTTCGCACAGGTTGATCTCGCCCGTCTACGTCGCCCCCATGGCGGGCGTCACGGACGCGCCCTTTCGCAAGATCGCTCGAGACTTCGGTGCCGGGATGGCCTGCACCGAGATGATCAGCAGCGAGGCGCTCGTCCGGCGACACCGCGAATCGCTCCGGCTGATGGACCTCGACTGGGATCAACGGCCCGTCTCGGTCCAGCTGATGGGCGGCGATCCCGGGGTGATGGCCGAGGCAGCCCGGATGGCCGAGGCGGCCGGCGCCGACATCGTCGACATCAACATGGGCTGCCCGGTGCCGAAGGTGGTCAAGACCTCGGGTGGCTCGTCCTTGCTGCGCGATCCCGACCGCGCCTGCCGGGTCAGCGAAGCCGTCGTGAGAGCGGTCTCCATCCCGGTCACCGTCAAGATCCGGCTCGGCTGGGACATCGCGACGCGGAACTACCTGGAGATGGCGACCCGGCTGGAGGCAACCGGGATCCAGGGCCTCGCTGTGCACGGTCGCACGCGTGCCCAGCGGTACGATCCGTCCGCGGATTGGACGGCGATCGCACAGGTGCGGGCCGCGGTAGGGATCCCGGTGGCGGGCAGCGGTGACCTGCGGACGGCAGACGACAGCGTCCGCCGCATGAGGGAGAGCGGAGTCGACGCCGTGATGCTCGGCCGCGGCATCCTGGGCAACCTGTGGCTGGTTCGGCAGACAGTGGTTCGCCTGACCACCGGCGAGGTGATTCCCAATCTGTCGTGGCCTGAGCAGATCGCGCTGATCCGACGGCATGCCGACCTGGTCCTCGACTATTACGGCGCCGAGCGCGGCCCCCGGCTGCTTCGCAAGTTCATCGCCTGGGGGCTGCGGGGCTTCCGAGGCGCGGCGCGACTGCGGACGACTGTGCAATCGGTGTGCCGTCCTGAGGATGTCAGAGAAGTCCTGGAGCGCGCCCTTACGATCGATCCGGGGGCGCGCCTGGACGACGACGATGCGTTCGACGGACCGTCGTCCTGCGAAGCCGCCTGACGATGGGCAACCTCGAGGTGCTCGGCGTCGACAACATCATGCTGGCGGTTGGCGACCTGGAGCAGGCGCGGACCTTTTATGAGTCGACCCTCGGCTTAGCGGTCAAGTTCGCGGTGCCCCAGGCGGGGGTCGTTGGCTATCGCCTGGGTGGGGAGGAGCCGGGGTTGATGATCCGGCTTCAGGCGCTGACACCGTCACCTCCGCGAGACACGCCGCGGATCTGGCTCGAGGTCAAGGATGCGCGGGCGGCCGCGGCGGACCTTCGAGCCAAAGGGGCCCGCATCCTGGGCGAGCCGATGGAGATCCTTACCGGCTGGGCCGTCGAGCTGGCCGATCCATGGGGCAACGTCCTCGGCCTGACCGACTACGTAAAGGATCCTGCCAGGGGCCGCAGGCTCGCCGAGTAGGGCCGTCCCGGTCCTGATATGGGACCGCCGGCGCAGGAACTTTTCCCCGCCCGGGCCGTCATACCGACGTGAAGCGAAGCTGGCTGCTGCTGCTGGCCATCGCGCTGGCCGGCTGTGGCGCCCATGCCGCCGGCCCAGGCGGGGGCGGCAGTGTATCTGGCACCAACGGACCCTTCCAGGCGCAGGCGTCGCCGGCTCGTCTGGCCGCCGGCGAGACCGTCCATCTCACCCTGACGGTAACGGGCCCGATCGACTACGAGATTGGATGTGTCCAGACCCTCCATATCTGGGCTGAGGACAGCCGCCACCAACAGGTCTGGGAGCAGCCGGTTCCCCCGATCATGTGCATGGCATTCGGCCACAAGGTCCTCGCAGCCGGAGAGACCGCGCATTTCACCGCCGACTGGCCCACGTCAGACAAGCTCGCACCGGGGACCTATACCGTCCACGGTCTTTTCCTGGTCGTGCTGCCGATGGGCGCCGGCGCTCGGGTGCGCGAGAACCTGCCACCTCTGGCGATCGAGATTTCGCGCTAGCAAACCGGTTCCAAGAATCTCGTATAATACGGCGGCTCTACGGAGCCGGATGCGGCTCGAGCAAGGGAGATCCATGGAAAACGACAAGGTTGTCTACATCACGCAGGAAGGCCTGAACCGCCTGCAGGCGGAGCTCGAGGTGCTCCGGAACAAGCGTCGGCCCGAGGTTGCCGAGCGCATTCGGCAGGCGAAGGAATTCGGCGATATCAACGAGAACGCCGAATACGACGATGCCAAGAACGAGCAGGGCTTCGTCGAGGGCCGCATCCTCTTGCTGGAAAAGCTGATCCGCAACGCCAGCATCATCGAGGGGAAGCACGTCAAGGGTATCGTCGAGGTTGGCTCGACCGTCAAGGTCCACGACGATTACGGTGACGAGGCGTTCACGATCGTCGGCTCGGCGGAGGCGGAACCCAGCAAGGGCCGAATCTCGCTCGAGTCGCCGGTTGGCAAGGCCCTGCTGGGGAAGCGCGTCGGTGACGACGTTTCGGTGCTGACTCCGGGTGGGTCCACCAAGATGCTGATCGTCGAGGTCCGCTAGGCGGCCGACACCGCCGACCTCGTCGTCATCGGTGGGGGGATCATCGGCTGTGCGACCGCGCTGTTTGCGGAGCGCGCCGGGCTTCGGACGATCGTTCTCGAGAAGCGCCCGGCGCTGGCGACACTCACAACCCCGGTGGCAACCGGCGCCTTTCGGTTGCAGTTCGACAATGCCGAAGAAGTCGAACTGGTCCGGGAAAGCATCGCCTTCTTCGACGAGCTTCAGCAGCACGCGGACATCGGCCTGTACCACCAGGGTTACCTCTTCGTCGCCCGAACGGACGAGGGCGCTCGGATGCAGGCCAAGCTGGTGGCGGCCCAGCGCCAGTGGGGGCTGACCGATGTCGAGCTATTGAGCGGAGATGAGGCGCGGGAGCGCTTTCCCTACCTGGCGGCCGATATCGTCAACGCCCGCTTTCGCCAGGCTGACGGCTGGCTGGAGCCACGCCGCCTGGCCCTCGAACTGGCGCGAGCGAGCGGCGCCCGCTTCGACACCGGCGTGTCGGTGACCGGCTTCATCATGGATGGCGACCGAGTGCGGGGTGTGACCACCACCACCGCTCCGGTGCAGGCCGAGTGGGTCCTGATTGCCGCTGGCCCGCTGTCGGGTCCGGTGGCGAAGCTCGCCGGCCTTGACTTGCCGCTGGCCACGGTGCGGCGGCACAAGTTGATCATCCCCGACCTCCCGCAGGTGCCGGCCGGCGCGCCGATGACCATCGAGTTCGAGACCGGGGCGCACTGGCGCCCGGCCGGCGGGGGCGCGCACGCCCTGTGGACCGCCCCGGCGCCGGCTGAGCCTCCACTCGAGGACGTTCCGACATCCTCGGCGTTCGCCTTCGGCCTGCTCGACCCGCGGAGTGACCACGCCCTGGCGCGAATCGTTCCCTTCTGGAAGGATGTCTGGCGGTCGTCGCGGCTGCAATGGTGGCTGCAGGCGGGGCAGTACACCTATACCCCGGACCGGCGACCACTGCTGGGACCGACACCCGTGCCGGGGCTGGCCGTGAACACCGGCTACAGCGGGCACGGCATCATGGGAAGCATCGGGGGCAGTCGGCGCGCGATCGATGCGATCACCGGCAGGCTGCGGGCCGAGGACAATCCACTCCGGCCGGATCGCCCCATGCAGGCGCGAGTTTTCGACATTCTCTAGCCGGCCGCCGCCCACCCTTTAGACTTTCGCGGCATGGAAGCCGAGCGGACCG
Source organism: Chloroflexota bacterium (assembly GCA_005889535.1). Lineage (GTDB taxonomy): Bacteria > Chloroflexota > Dormibacteria > CF-121 > CF-121 > CF-13. The sequence goes on along the minus strand of VBHC01000139.1, from coordinate 8,333 downwards.
ATCAGGAGCTGCAGCGACGTCACAAGCTGCAGGCGCTCCGCTCACAGGGGATCGAGCCCTATCAGAGCCGCTTCGATCGCACGCATAGCGCCGCCGAGGCGGTCGCGCTCTTCGAGCAGGCGGAAACGTCTGGCGGAGCCGAGGCTCGCACCGACCCGGTTGCCGTAGCCGGCCGCCTGGTCGCGATTCGGGTCATGGGCAAGGCGACGTTTGCTCACCTGCAGGATTTCAGCGGACGGATCCAGGTGCTGGCCAAGGTCGACAAGCTGGGCGCCGAGCCATATCGGCGTTTCACGGACCTGGATCTCGGCGACGTCATCGGCGTCCACGGCACCCTGTTTCGGACCAAGCGTGGTGAGATCACCTGCGAGATCGACGACTTCGTCCTGTTGGCGAAGGCGCTCCGCCCCCTGCCGGAGAAATATCACGGGCTCAAGGACAAGGAACTCCGTTACCGGCAGCGATACCTGGACCTGATCGCGAATCCGGAGGTAATGGATGTCTTCCTCGCGCGCAGCCGGCTGGTGGAGGAGACCCGGACCTTCCTTCGGGGACGCGGCTTTAACGAGGTGGAGACCCCGGTGCTGCAAGCGCTGGCCGGCGGGGCGGCGGCGCGGCCGTTTCGAACGCACCACAACGCGCTCGACATGGACCTGTACCTGCGGATCGCGCTGGAGCTTTACCTCAAGCGATTGATCATCGGTGGTTTCGACCGTGTCTACGAGATCGGGCGGATCTTTCGCAACGAAGGAATGGACCAGTGGCACAGCCCGGAGTACACGATGCTCGAGCTGTACCAGGCCTATACCGACGTGGAGGGGATGATGGAGCTCACCGAGTCGCTGGTCATTCACCTCGTCGAGCGCGTCAAGGGTACCCCGACCATTCAGTACCAGGGCCAGGAGATCCGGTTCACCCGACCGTTCGTGCGACTCGAGATGGTCGAGGCGGTCAGCGAGGTCGTCGGCCAGGACCTGCTCAAGGCCGATGTTCCAATCCTGGAGGGGCTCATCAAGAAACACGGCATCGAGCCCAAGCCCGGGCTCGGCTGGGGCGGGCTCATCGCCGAGCTGTTCGAGGAGCTGGTCCAGGACACGCTCGTGCAGCCCACCTTTGTGCTGGGCCACCCGGTTGAAGTCTCGCCGCTGGCCCGGCGACGATCCAGCGATCCACGGCTGACCGATCGCTTCGAGCTGTTCATCGCCGGCGAGGAGATCGCCAATGCCTTCTCGGAGTTGAACGACCCGGACGATCAACGAGCTCGCTTCGAAGACCAGGCGCGGGCCCGCGCTGCTGGTGACGACGAGACCCATCCGATGGACGAAGACTTTCTCACCGCGCTCGAGTACGGTTTCCCGCCGACCGGAGGCATGGGCATGGGCGTCGACCGGCTCGCGGCCATCCTGACCGACCAGCCCTCCATCAGGGATGTCATCCTCTTCCCGCATCTACGCGCCCGCCATGCTGAACCTTAGCTTCATCCGGGAACATCCGGACCTGGTGCGTGATGGGGCTCGCAAGAAGGGAGAAGCGGCGCCGGTCGAGGAGATCCTGCGCCTCGACACGCAACGGCGGGAAACCCTGACCCAGCTCGAGCACCTCAAGGCGGAGCAAAACCGGCGGTCGGCAGCGATGGCGAAGGCGCGCGACCAGGCAGCCATCGATGCGCTCCGTGGGCTGAAGGATGAGGTCAAGGCTCTCGAACAGCAACTGGCGCCGATCGATGCTCGACTCAGTGCGTTGCTCCTCGAGGTGCCAAACCCACCCGACCCTTCGGTGCCCGAGGGCAAAGACGCGTCGGCGAACCCGACCATCCGGCAGTGGGGCCTCGGCCGGAAGCTCGGCTTCACGCCAAGATCACATTACGAACTGGGTGAGCGGCTCGGCCTCTTCGATTTCGAGCGCGGCGTCAAGGTTGCCACATCGCGTTTCTATTTCTTGAGGGGTGCTGGCGCCAGGCTGGAGCGCGCCTTGCTGAATTTCATGATCGATCTGCACCTTCGCGAGCACGACTACATCGAGGTCTTTCCACCCTTCCTCCTGAACCGCGCGGCGATGACCGGAACCGGTCAGCTCCCCAAGTTCGAGGACGATGCGTTCCGGATCGAGAAGAAGGATCTCTTCCTGGTCCCGACCGCGGAGGTCCCGGTGACGAACATGTACCGCGAGGAAATCCTCACCGCTGCCGCGCTCCCGATCAAGCACGTGGCCTGGTCGACGAATTTTCGGAGCGAGGCTGGGGCCGCCGGGAAGGACACCCGCGGCTATATCCGATTGCATCAGTTCAACAAGGTCGAGCTCGTCAAGTTCGTGGAACCTGAGCGATCGAGTGATGAGCTCGAGCTGCTGGTGAAGGATGCCGAAGATGTGCTCCAGCGCCTCGAGATTCCGTACCGCGTGATCCTGCTCTGCACCGGCGACATGGGATTTGGCCAGTCCAAGACGTATGACCTCGAGGCCTGGTCTCCAGGCGAGAATCGATTCCTCGAAGTCTCGTCGTGCTCGAACTACAACGATTTCCAGGCGCGCCGCGCCAATATCCGCTACCGGCGCAAAGACGGGAAGGTCGACTTCGTCCACACCCTGAACGGCTCGGGGCTCGCCTTGCCGCGGACCGTCGTCGCGATCCTCGAAAATTATCAGCAGGAGGACGGCACCATCCGAGTCCCCACGGCGCTGCGCACTTACATGGGCGGGCTCGATCTGATTCGCTAAGCGGGCCTACTCCGACCTGGACGGTCCTTCGACTCTGGGCAGCGGCCGATGCCGCCCGCGCGAGCTAGCGGCAAGGATTCGACCGGCGTCGGGTTTTGATGGAAGGTGGCCATTACCAACACGCAGCAGGGTGTCATCACCGAGGCCGAGTTCGCCAAGATCGCCATTCTCACCTCGAACGGGCGGCTCGTCCCAACTCGAGCCCTTGCGGACGATGATCGCCGCGACTTCGAAATCCATATTCGGCGGCACTTCCGAGAGAGCCTCGCGGTGCAGGTCAAGACCACAAAACAGCTGCGCCTCCACGGCCGATCGCGAGTGCTCCAAATCAATTTTAGGGTGAAGGCCCCGCTGGTTAGCGATGAGCACCTGTACTATTTTCTGGCTCATTTCGACATCAAGGCGATGGGCTACACGGATCCGGTGTTTCTCGTTCCCTCGCCGTTCTTTCACAAGCACGCGGTCCATCTGGTTAGCCGTGGCATCATCCAGCTGCAGTTCAAAGCGAGCATGGAGCCCAACGCCAAAGGTATGTGGACGCCGTTCGCATCGCCGCAAGCCGAGCTGGGTGCCCGCATCCTCGAGATCCTCAAGTCCGGCTTCTCCGTTCAGCTGGGGCTGGCCCCGACCGTGGCAGAGCTCATCGGCTTGCCGGGTGTCGTCTGGCTACAACGACCGATGCCTGCTCCCGCTTCGAGGCGTAGTCTGGCCGCGTAACTGCGCCCGTATCATTGATGATCGCCGGAGGGATGGCCGAGTGGTCGATGGCGGTGGTCTTGAAAACCACTAAGGTGCAAGCCTTCGGGGGTTCGAATCCCTCTCCCTCCGCCATGTTCTGAATGCGAATCAGATAGCCTTCCCTCCTAATTTCGCCACACCGGATGCGCTCCAAACCGATGTGCTGACGGCAACCGTGACGGCAACCGCGCGATACAGGTGTCCTCTGCCTGATCAAAGCCTGCGACTTGATATCGTCCCGCCGCTCGGCAGGTCGCGGCGTGCTGCCGATGAGTCGGCGACAGCGGAGGGCCTTCACACTCAGAGAGGTTTTTTGGCCTCGATCAAGAAACGCTGAGCATGCGCGACGAACGGCCTGTAGGGTGGCAAAACTCCGTCTCTCGGCGGGGGCCCCTTAACCTGCGTCTTGCCGAACAAGCGTCCGGCAGGGGCAGGCGGAGGCGCCAACGAAAGGGAAATTTCCCCGCAAGGGGGGAGGTAGATACCCGACCCCGGCCCTCCTCCCCACCCTTCCAGGTTTTACGCTCCGTACAGGCCGAGCTTGCCTTTGGCCTGACAGTGGACTACGGTAGCAGCGTCGCTATCAGAAGGGATCTCCAGGAGGGGTGAGATGCGAAAGCTCGTTGCGCTTCTAGCATTCGGATCGCTGTTCGGCCTGTTTGCCGTCCTTGCCATACCAGTAGGGGCTGCGCCGCCACCGCCGCCGCCGCCGCCTTGCAACCCGGTGTCAAACGGGAATGGGTCGGCGACGTGCACCGTGCATATGCAAAATCAGACCATGACGGGCCCGGTGTCCCCCAACGTTTGCCCGGATGGCAGCGTGGTGCCGGGCGGTCTGCTCACCACCACCGTCGCGAACGGCGTGTTTCACCTCACCATCAACAAGGCTGGTGATGCATGGGCCACGGGCACTATCGAGGGGACTTTCGTCTTTGTGGCCGACGGCACAGGAGTGATGTATACGGGCCACTTTGCGCAGTGGTTCGGCGATTCAGTCAATAATCAAAACCAGGTCCACCACGCGACTATCAACTTCGTTGGATCGAGCGGCGACGGTTCACGCATTTCTCTGCATCTCGAGTTCCATTTCAACACCGACGCCAGTGGTGGCGTCCACTTTTTCATGATGACCCACTGCTGATCGGAGGTTTCTAAGGAGGCGGCCTCAGGGCCGCCTCCTCGTCGTCCGATCTCGTTCTGGTCGTCTCTTACTGGAGGCTCGGCGATGTGGACGGCTGGATCGGCGCCGTGCCGGTGCCCTCCTGGGCCTCGCGCGCGGCGCTCTCACCGGACTCGTGCGTCGCGTTCTCGTTGGGCTTGAACGTGCCCGGGGCGCCACCGAAGGGGCGGACACCGGAGTTCTCCTGTGACTCGCGCGTGGCATCACCAACGAGGTCGGCATCGTCCGAGGGGACCGGCTGGCCTGGTCTTGGAGGAAGAGTCCCCTTCAGCCTATGGACGATGACTGACGACGCGACGATAAGCGTCGACGAGCGCCGCGATCATTTGTTTCGCTTAGCGGCGGTCGAGCCGCACGATTTGACGGCAACTGTGACGGCAACCTCGGCGAACTATGGCGAACGTTGGCGAACGTCGGCGGACGAAACGGGCCAGCCTGAAATACGGCGCGGACGTTGGCGAACGTCCGCGAACGGTGACGGACGGGTTGAAAGTGGCCTTGAAAACCACTAAGGTGCAAGCCTTCGGGGGTTCGAATCCCTCTCCCTCCGCCAGCATCTTCTCATTCCGTCCGGGCCTGGTCGACGAGTACGTCGAGACCACGGGGGCGGTGTTGGGGGGCCGAGACGGTTGGGACGTCGCGGGTGACAGCCGCCCGTACGGCGGCGCCTGGGACGGACCGATCTTCGTGCTTACCCACCACCCGGAGGACGCGAAGCCTGCCGACGGAGTCACGTTCCTGAACTGTGGCCCGGCCGAGGCGGTGCGGATCGGGCTGGAGGCGGCCGGCGGCAAGAACCTCGAAGTGTTCTCGCCCACCATCGGCCGTCAGCTTCTCGAACTGGGCCTGCTCGACGAGATCGACCTACACATCGCACCGATCCTGCTCGGCGAGGGCATCAGGCTGTACGACAACCCCGGCAGTAAGCCGATCCGCCTCAACCTGGACTGCGAAGGCGACCCCACGTCGGCTGTAAACGTACGGTACCGACCCACCACAACGGCGAAGATCCCGACCGAGAGATTGTCGGGTGAGCGATAGCGTCGAGCGTCAGGGTCACTAATGTCGCCATCTTCCTTGGCGAGGACCATCGCGACTTCGCGCCGGTCGTGCACATTCTCAGCGGCACCTGATGTCGCTGCGAACGGTCGCTTCAGCGCGCCACGCGCTCGTAGCGGAGGTAGACGACGCCGGACTCGAACCTCCGCGTTTCGAGCAGCCGCAGATTGATCGCATGGTCCAGCGGCGGAAAGAATGGCGTGCCCCCTCCCAGCACGACCGGCTGAACGATCGGGCAGAACTCGTCCACCAGGCCCAATCGTATGAGGGCCGCGGCCAGGGTGGCGCCACCCACGGAGAGATCCTTGCCGGGTTGCGCTTTCAGCCGGGCGACCTCATCGCCGATATTGCTCCTTACCAGGCGACTATTCCATTCGACCTTGTCAAGGGTCGTGGAGACGACGATCTTCGGTTTCTCCTTCCAGATCCGGGCGAACTCGACCTCGTAGCTGGGGGCCGACGGATTCGCATCCGCCGTCGGCCAGAAGTCGGCCATGAGTTCGTATAGTCGCCGTCCGTACAGGAAGGCGCCCTCATCACGCGCCTGTTCGTTGGCGAATCTGTGTAGCTCCTCATCGATGATGACCCAATCGATCTTTCGGTCAGGTGTCTCGATGAAGCCGTCGAGCGACACCATCATCGAGTAGATCAGTTTCCTCATTGCGGTCCTCCGGGCTTTCTCGGCTCCTGGTTTGCTCCCCCCAAGGTTAGAGGGGCGCAGCGATGTAGTCTTCGCCGTGATGAGTGATTCAAAGCCGGCTCGGAGTCGGGTAAACCTACGCAAGCAGATGGACGAGATCGTTCGCATGCGTCGGGAGATGAGTGCCACGCCACCCGACCAACGGCGGACCACGACGCGGGCGGTAGCCAGGATTCTGGACGATGTTCATCTCGAGGGCCACATGGGAAAGTTCGTCGTCGAGTCCGATGAACCGTTGGCTCGTGGCGGCACCGAGAAAGGGCCGTCACCCCTCCAGTACGTCATGATGGGCACCGCCTTTTGACTGCTGACCCAGGTGGCGCGGTTCGCGCCGCTCTACGAGGTTCCCGTCGAGGATGCCACCGCCGACGTACGGGCGACTTTCCGGAATACCGAAAAGTATGACGTCGATGATGCCCCGGCTCACTTCGAAGAGGTCAGCATCGAACTCGCCCTCGTCAGCAGTGCGCCGAGCGATGCGGTGAGAAAGCTGGTCTCGCATGCGGAACGTGCCTGCCACGCCGCGCAATCGCTTCGGCACCCGGTCACGATTCGCCTGAGCAGCACGTTGAACCGCCAGCCTCTGCTCTAGACGACGAGTACCCGGTACCCTAGACGTCGTGGCACCGCCAGAGCCTGAGGTCGAAGTCCTGACCTGGTCAGCCTTCGGGGACGCGAGCCGCGAGCTCGCCATGCTGGTCGCCGGCAGTGGCTACCGGCCGGGGATCATTCTCGGCATCGCGCGGGGCGGCCTGCTTCCCGCCGGCGCGATGGCCTACGCGCTCGACGTCAAGAACCTCTTCATGATGAGCATCGAGTTCTATACCGGCGTCGACGAGCGACTGGATTTCCCGGTGATGTTGCCGCCCCTCCTTAGCGCCGTCGACATCGCCGGAGCCCGCGTCCTGGTCGTCGACGATGTCGCCGATACCGGCGGGACCTTGAAGCTGGTCAAAGACTTTTGCGCCGAGCACGTCGCCGACGTGCGCTGCGCCGTGCTCTACGAGAAGCCCCGCTCGCTGGTCAAATGTGAATACGTCTGGAAACGAACCGGCCATTGGGTGAACTTTCCCTGGTCGAGTCAGGCGCCCGTCGTGACGCATCTCCGGTCCAGCTCGCTGGTCTGAGAGACGCGGCACAGCCGAAAATCTCGCTCGCCGTCACGAAGCCGTCGATCCCCATTTAGTTACTGGCTCGCCATAACGAAACATCCGTATAGTGGAATCACCTTACGAACTAGAACGGGAAGGAGGCCTGCATGAAATCCCTCTCGAGACTGGTTACCGCGGCAATCTCGGTGACAACCGCGTTGTTTCTGGGAAGTCCCGCCGCGAGCCCTGCCAGCGCGGCCGCGCTCTATCACCGCCCCGTCGTCGTCGTCGGCGCCAACCAATCGAACAACTGGTCAGGCTACAACCAGGGCACCCTGGAGCAGGGTGGCCGGAGCTTTCACCAGATCTCCGGGACCTGGGTGGTGCCGACTGCGTCGGCTCACAAACCCGGTGAAAACGAGTACTCGGCCACCTGGGTCGGAGGCTGGAACGAGCCAGGACGTCGGCAGCAATGGCCAGGCCACCTACACCGCCTGGTGGGAGATCATCCCGGCGCCGAGCGTGTCCGTCAATCTTGCCGTCACCGCCGGCAACACCGTCACCGTGAACATCGCCGAGACGACGCCGCAAGTCTGGTCGATCACCATCAACAACGTCAGCACCGGGCAGAGCTGGTCGACCACGGTGCCGTACTCCTCGACGTACGCCACGGCGGAGTGGATCGAAGAAACCCCGGTCGTGCTCGACAGCAGCGGCGCGGTCACCATCGGACCGCTCCCCAGGCTGTCCCAGGTCACTTTCGATGCCGGCACCACCAATGCCGGGAATCCCGGGCTGCGGAGCAGCGAGGAGATGCAGCTGGTGGATACCAACGGGGCTGCCCTGGCCA
>VBHC01000048.1:6964-7899 GCA_005889535.1 Chloroflexota bacterium | reverse complement strand
CGGTGACCGGTCCCATCGCGACCTTCACGTCGCAGCAGCAGATCGCCGCGTTCGGCCAGGCGCTTGGCGATCCGAACCTGGTCGCGAAGTTCCAGGCGGCCCTGAACCTGGTGGGCGAGGATTGCCGAAACCTCGACGTCGACTCCTACGCCGTTGTCACGGTTGATTCGGCGGCAGCAACCGCGACGATCACGATGAAGAATGCGGACGGCGCCGTAGTGCACGACCAGCTGACGGCGTCGACCGCGTGCACCGCGACGATCGGACCGTGACGAAAGGCTGACCCCCACATCTGACCGAGGCGGCTGCGGGCAGGCGGGGGGCGTGGGATCGTGATCGATCTCGCGGCGCCTGGCTAGGAGGTCGCGCCAGTCAATGCTGGCGCATAGTTCGCGCGTACCCGGGCCCCGCGGTCACAGCGTGCTCCGCTTTTCCGTCGCTGTTGCTGACATAGACTTGCGCCGATTCCGTGAGCTTCATGTAGGCCAGCTGCTTGCCGTCGGGCGAAAAGGCCGGGTCGCCATCTCCACCGGATGTAAGGTCGTATCCGACGGTAATCCCGCTGGTCCTCAGCTTGATCGCTCCGATGCGGGCCACGCCCAAGCGAGGGATTGAACGGGACAACCACGGATCCGTTGGTTCCTGCCGGACCGCTGTGGATATGCGCGGCGATGACGGCGCCGGTCAGGTTGGCGACGGAAACGACGTAGCAGATTTCTCACTGTCCGGGATTGACAGTGACCGTGGCAGAACCGCTGCTGAGCTCTTAACTCGGCGTCGGCTTCTCCTGGACAGCGCCTGCGGGAGCCGCCGCCCGGGCTGCCGTTTCGTCGGCCTGGAAGATCCCGAAGACATTGCCCTCGGTGTCGCGGCAGTACGCGGTATAGCCCAGGCCCGGGATCGCGTTCTTTTCCGTCAGCACCTTGCCGCCGGCC
>VBHC01000048.1:0-6902 GCA_005889535.1 Chloroflexota bacterium | reverse complement strand
CATGATGGCACCATCGATCCCCGCCTGGTCCTTCGGGCCGGTGGTCGCGAGGATGTACTTGAAAGACCCGCCCCAATCCTTCAACTCCCAGCCGAAGGCCTTGCGGTAGAACTCCGCTGCCCGATCCGGATCATCTGCGGTAATTTCGAAGTGCGATAGCCGTCCCATCAGGATCCTCCTCCCGTGTCGAAAATTAACTGTTGCGTCAGAACTTGTAGATGTGCTGGCGAAATTCGAAGGCGTCGTCGGCGCTGGCGAAGGCCTCGATGTCGAGCTCTTTGACCGCGATGTACGACGTGGCCAGTCGTTCGCCCATGGCCTTCAGCAGTGTGTCGTCGCCCTTGAGGTTTCGGATCGCCTCTTTCAGACTGGTCGGCAGGCGGTCGGCGCCGATCTGACTCCGCTCGCCCTCGCTGAGGTTGTGCGGATCGACCGTGACGGCCGGCGGCGGCTCGAGCTTGCGTTCGATGCCGTCGAGTCCGGCCGCGATGACGCCGCCCAAGGCGATGTAGGGGTTCGCGCTCGAGTCGGAGGATTTGAGCTCGAGATTGGTCGACTCGGCTTCGTGGCCTTTGAGCGGTGACGCCACGCGGACGGCGCCCTCGCGGTTGTCGGGTCCCCAGGCGCGGTAGGCCGACGCCCACATCTGCGGTTGCAGCCGGCGATAGGAATTGACCGATGCGCAGGTCAACGCGACGAGGGCCGGCAGATGGTCCAGGATGCCGGCGATGAACGAACGCGCCAGCATTGAGAGGTTGAACTCGCTGCCGGCTTCGTAGAAGCGATTGACGGTGCGATCGCGGTTCCAGGCGGAGAAGTGCAGGTGGCAGCCGTTGCCCGCCTGGTCGGCCCAGGGCTTGGGCGCGAACGAGGCATAGAGGCCGTGCTTGAGCGCCACGCCTCGCACGGTCTCGCGATAGAGGATGTGGTGGTCGGCGGCTTCCAGCGCGGGCGCGTGCCGGATGGACAGCTCCTGCTGACCCCAGCCGAGCTCGGCGTAGTACTGCTCGACGATCATCCGCTGCGATTCGAGCGCCGCGACGACGTCGTCGATCACGGGCGCGGCCACGTTCATGCCGGTCGGCGTAAAGCAGCCGCTGTCATCGATGGGGGAGAACTGGTCGCCGTTCTTGGTGGCGAGAGACCACTCCGGCTCGAACGCGGCGAGCAGGGCGAGGTCTTTCTCGGCCGCGCGCGCGATCATCCGTTTCAGGAAGGCGCGGCCATCCGCCGCATAGGGCTTGCCGTCGAGCGTCTGCATGTCGACGAGCACCGTGCCGGTGTGGGGCGCGTAGGGCGCGACGGTGAAGGTGGTCGGATCCGGGACGAGCCGGATTTCGCCGACCGGTCCCATGCCGTCGACGCTGGCCAGGTGGTCGAGCAGGGTGAAGGCCTGCATCGCGACCGTGAGGCCGATGCCGCCCTCGAGCCGGTCGATCAGGCCGGACATGCCCGAGCTCTTACCCCGGATGATGCCGTCGTTGTCGCAGTAGAGAAACCGCACCAGGCGGAGACCCGCGGCCTCCGCCTGCGCGACGATCTCGCTGCGTCGGGCATCGAGATCGACGGTCGTTGTCGTGTCAGTGAGTGTGGTCGCCATAGGTCGCTCGATTAGCTGCCCGCACCTACGCCGACGCCCGCGCTCGCCATCGCGCGGCGCGCGGTATTGACGCCGAGGAGGTAGACGACGACCGCCACCGCGAGCGAGGCGATGCCGACGCCGCCGACGATCAGGATCCAGGGGCCGTTGTCGATGATCTTTGAATTCCACGACCCGGCCAGCTGGCCGGTGAAGATCCAGCCGCCCGTCAGCGTGACGAGCACCCCAACCGCGCTGGCGATCGCGCCGGCAATCGATGCGGCCCAGAAGACGCCGACGGGAACGAGTTGCTCACGCTTGAACTCCTCCGGATATTTCGACCGGATGATCAAGACGTCGACGAAGAGGAACACCATCGACAGGCACCAGATGACGGTAACCGCCGCCTGTAGCGCGATGTAGATGCCGGTCGATAGATTGCCGTTGCCGCCAAAGATGAAGAACGCGATCGCGGTGATGGCGGTGGTGATCACCGCTTGCGTCAGGACCGCGACATGCGGCACCTTGTTGCGGTTCACGCGGCCCATGATGGCCGGCAACCGCCGGTCGAGTCCGCTGACGAACAGCAGGCGGGCAAAGGAATAGTTGTAGACCGTCGTGTTGAAGATGAAGAACGCGATCATGATCAGGGTCACGACCACGGCGACGCCGGCACCGAGCGAGCTCTGCACCGCCTGCAGAATCGCAGTAGTCGAATTGGCGTCCTTTATCGGGACGACCACCATGGCGCCAAAGGTCAGGATCAGGTAGGCGGCCATGACAACGACCGAGCCCCAGACGAGGTACTTGGTGATCGCCTTGCGGTCTTTGATCTCGACGCCCATGTTGAGCGGCACCTCGATGCCGAGCAGGGCAAGGATCACCAGGCCATAGAAGGTGGCGTTGCTGCTGTTCAGACCGAATGCGTTCCGGGAGAAGTCATTGGCAGCCGGATGACCGCCGAGCAACCACGCGAGCCCGGCCAGGCCGACGGCAAGAATGGCGGCGCCGTAGATCACGAAGACGCCGTTGACGAGGTTCTGTGTGGCGCGGAATCGCAGGATCGATAGGCCTGACGCGAACCAGATCACTGCCAGGATGATGACGCCCTGCTGCCAGAGGCTGGCGAGCGGATTGACGAGGCTGAAGGGCGGCAGGGTGAGCAGGAACTGGAGCAGGGTGACGACCAGGTCGGCGGTGGCGACCATGACCAGCGCGCCGGGCCACCAGGCGCAGAAGCCGGCGAAGAAGCCCCAGAAATTGCCGAGCGCCTTGTTGGTCCAGACGTAGATCGATCCCTCGCCGGGGAACATGAGGCCGAGCTGGCCGGTAACGATCGCGCCGGGAATGAGAAAGGTAAGGAAGCCGAGGATCCAGTAGACGAAGGCGGAGGCGCCGGCCTGCTGGACGACCGAGCCCTGGACGGCGAAGAGAACGATCGCGACGAAGATCGCGACCATGTCGAACGGGCCGAGGACTTTGGGTAGGATGCCGGGCGCGATCCGCTCGGAGAGCAGCTCTCCCGGCCTGGCGGGCGCGCCGGCGGTTGTGGTTGTCGTTGCCATGAACCCCTCCTTAAGGGTGTCGGGATCGGCGGGCGGGTCGCTGAAGTGGGCTGAGCACCACCTCCTGTCGCGTTTTGTGAGCACATTCGTATCGCGCCCGGCCGCGTCTGTCAAGGCCGGTATCCTCTTTCAGGAGGGTGGTGGAATGGGCGCAGCAGGCACGAGCCGGCGTGGCGGATGGTGGGGGGTCGCCTTTGTCGTCACCCTGCTCGTCGCGGCGGCGATGGTGTCGCTTCCCACCTCAGGGCAAAGTGGTGGGCAGATTGCCGGCTTCTATCGGGCGCACGCCGCGGTAATCCTCGTTCAGCAGGTCCTGGGCGTGCTTTCTGTGGCCTTCTTTCTCGCCTTCGCCAGGGCGCTGGGCGCCCGTCAGCGGCGCTGGCTGCTGGTCGGCGCGGCCCTGGTGGCGCTCACGGAACTCGCGACAAACATCGTGCCCGCCATCCTCGCCTTGACCAACCCCACGGTCTCGGAGGCCTACGCGCTGACGGTGGTGGAGGACCTGGCCGACGCCGCCCTCTTCATGTCGGTCGCCGTGTTCTCGGTGGCGGCCACGATCGACCAGATTGGCTGGGTGCAGGTCTGCGGCCTGGTGGTCGCCGCCGTTTCGGTGATCCGAGCGGCCGCCAGCCCGTTCGGGGTAACGGCCCTCGACATCCTGGCGCCGGTCGCCTTCGTAGCGCTGATCCTGGTCCTGAGTATTCGCCTGCTGATGGGGAGGACGCGGGGCACCCAGACCCGAACCGCTAACCTGTAGCGTCGACGCCGGTCGACTTCGAAGGGCATGGACGACCGTCCCGCGCGTCCGTTTTTCATCCGCAACCTTCGTGCCGGGGAATTGCTCGAGCGGTTCCTGGTATCGGCGGTTGCCGCCGTGCTGGCGGTTCGCTTCTTCCTGGGATTGACCGGCTTCCCGCGGCTGGGCGGCGGCGGCCTGCACATCGCCCACATGCTGTGGGGCGGTGGGCTGATGGTTGCCGCCCTGCTGGTCTTGCTCGGGTACCTGGGGCAGCGCATTCGGCGGACGGCGGCCGTGGTGGGCGGAATTGGATTCGGCCTGTTCATCGATGAGTTGGGGAAATTCATCACAAGCGACAACAACTACTTCTTCCGTCCGGCGATCGCCCTGATCTATGTGATCTTCGTGCTGCTCTTTTTGTGGTGGCGCTCGCTCGAGCGTCGCCGCACCTGGTCGGAGGAAACCTATCTCGCGAACGCGCTGATGCTGCTCCAGGACAGCGCGTTGCATGACCTCGATCCAAGCGAGAAATACCGGCTGTTGCAATGGCTGCGGCTCAGCGGACGGCCCGGTACGGCCCTGCTGGGTGATGCCGGTCGGGAGGTGGCGGAGCGCCCGGCGGACCTTCCCGCCCTGAGTCCGCTCGGTCTGCGCCTGCGGTCGATCCGCAAACGGATCGACCGGAGCCTTCGCGGCCGCTGGACTGGAAGGCTGGCGATCGGCGTCTTACTGCTGAGGTTGCTGAGCGCGGCGGTTGCGAGCCTGGCGCTGGTTGCCGGGCAGGCAACGAGCGGACCCGGCGAGGCGGTCGACCTGCCGCTGCTGGTGGCCACCGCGGTCGCAGGCAGCCTGACTCTCATCGGGCTGGTCTATTTGCTGCTGCGCTCGAGACTCCGCGCCCTGCGCTGGTTCAAGCGATCGATCCTGGCGTCGATCTTCCTGACCGATCTGTTCACCTTCTACTACCAGCAACTGGGCGCGGTCGCGGACCTCGCCGTGGACCTGGCGCTGCTGGCCATTTTCGAGGCCTTGATCGAAACGGAACACCGGCGGAGCGACGCTAGCGCAGTGCCGTCGTGACCCGATCCTGACGCAGCCAGCGAACCAGCTCGGCAACGACCTCGTAGCGGCCGAAGGAGGGCATCAGGTAAACGCCCTGGACCAGGTCCCTGGTTTCGGCGAGCAGCTCGCGCGATTGCTGCAGGCCCTCCGCGATGCCATTCTCGCCCGCCCGGCGCATGCGGTCGCGCAGTTGCTGCGGGACCACGATGCCGGGGACCTCGTTGTGCATGAATTCGGCATGGCGCGACGACTGCAGCGGCAGCACGCCGAGCAGGAAAGGGATTGGCAGCGGGCCGGTCTTTTCGAAAAACCGTTCGAGGGTTTGACGGTCATACAGCGGCTGGGACATGGCAACGTGCGCGCCGGCCTCGATCTTCTGTCGGAAGCGGTCGATCTCGTGGCCGAGATCGTCCGCCGACGGGTTGACGGCGCAGGCGATCGTAAAGTTCGCCGGCTTGCCGATCGACGTGCCGAGCCAGTCATAGCCCTCGTTGAGACGCTGCAGGATTTTGATCAGGCCGATCGAGTCGACATCCCAGACGCCGGTCGCCGACGGGTAGTCGCCGATGCGTGGCGGATCGCCGGTCAGCGCGATGATGTTGCGAATGCCAAGCGCGTGGGCACCGATCAGCTCCGCCTGAAGCGCCATCAAGTTCTTGTCGCGTGAGGTGAAATGGATCAGGATGTCGATGCCGACCTGCTGCTCGATCATCAGTGCCAGCGAGAGGGCGCTCATGCGGACCCGCGCCATGGGGCTGTCACCGATGTTGATGGCGTCGGCGCCGGCGTCCTTGATGAGCTGAGCGCCGGCGACGCACTTGGCGGGATTGAGCCCGCGCGGTGGGTCGATCTCAACGCTGACCACGAAGGTCCCGGCCGCGAGCCGCTGCGCGAATGGGGTCGGAGGCAGCTGTTCCGCCGGGTTGAGGTCGATCGCGATCGCGGTTGAGGGCGCGGGGCGCTGAATGGGGGTGCCGGTCGCGACCGGCCGCAGCGCCGCACGCATGGCGGCGATGTGCGCCGGCGTGGTGCCGCAGCAGCCGCCGATGTACGCGACGCCAAGCTCGGCGGCCTGCCGGGCGAAGGTGGCGAAGTATTCCGGTGTGGCGAAATAGAAGAACCGGCCCTCGACGCGCGCCGGTAGCCCGGCATTGGGCTGGCCAGACAGGGGAAGGCGGGTCTGCTGGCGCATGGCCTCCAGGACCTGAAGCGCGACCTGGGGTCCAACCCCGCAGTTGACGCCGATGACGTCGACGCCCGCCTGCTCGAGCGCCTGGACCACCTGGCTCGGTTCCTCCGCGCTCAGGGTGAGGCCGTCTTCGGCGAACGTCATCTGGGCCACGATCGGCAGGTCGGTTGTATGTTTCGCAGCGGCAACGGCGGCCAGGAGTTCGGGCAGGTTGGTGAAGGTCTCCAGCACCAGGAGGTCGGCGCCGCCTTCGAGGAGCGCGGCGATCTGTTCTTCGAAGGCCGCCGTGGCCTGGGCGATGCTGATCCGCCCGATCGGCTCGAGTTGTTGGCCGATCGGGCCGACCGAGCCGGCGAGAAAGACCGGGTCGCCGGCGATCTCACGAGCCTCCCGGGCGAGCTTGACCGCGCGGAGGTTGATGTCACGAACCCGGTCTTCGAGACCATGTCGGGCGAGCTTGATTCGGTTGGCACCGAAGGTATTGGTCTCGATCAGCTCCGCCCCGGCCGAAATGTACGCTCGGTGAATTTCCTCGACGATTTTCGGCTGTGTGAGGTTGAGTTCGTCAAACGAGCGCTCGAAGCTGACACCGCGAGCGTGGAGCTGGGTGCCCATGGCCCCGTCGCCGAGGAGCGGCCCCCGGCGAAGCCGCTCCAGAAAGGGGCTCGCTGCCATGGACCGCAATAGTAAGGTAGGGCGCCGAGTTCAGGCGAGGCCGCCGCAAGAGGCGTCGGCGCCCGGGAGTTGCTCCGGCATGACTGACCCGAT
>VBHC01000047.1 GCA_005889535.1 Chloroflexota bacterium | reverse complement strand
CTCGGTCGAGTGTTCGCGAGGTGAGGTAGACCGGTCCGATGCGCTGGTTGCGCAGGAGCCGGAGGGCGACCTCGCTCATGCCGCCCGCGCCCACGAGCAGCACGCCGCGGCCGGCCAGGTCGCCCAGCAGCTGCGCAGCCGTCGCTACGGCCGCATGGCCGGCGGAGACCGGGTGACGTCCGAGTTCCGTCTCGTTGCGGGCGCGCCGTCCCGCCCGGATGGCGCCGTGGAGGATGATCTCGAGTCTGAGCTCCACGATGCCGGCCGCGCGTGCGCGAGCCAGTGCCGCTTTGATCTGGCCAAGAATCTGGGCCTCACCGATGACCATCGACTCGAGGCCGCTGGCGACCCGGAATAGGTGCGTCATCGCATGGTCGCCGGTGAACTGGTAGGCGTGCCGCCGCCAGGCCGCAAATGGCAGGGCGTGCGGCCACCAGCCGAAGGACTCGAGAAGCCGGTCCTGCGCGTCGGGCGTGGCGGTGACCGCGTAGAGCTCCGTCCGGTTGCAGGTCGACAGCAGAACGCCGCTCTCGATCAGGTCGTGATCGATGAGACGGCGAACGCACTCGCCCACCGCGGCTTCGGGAATGAATACCTGTTCCCGGATGTCGACAGGGGCGGTCTGATGGCTGAGGCCGACCAGGATGAACTCCACCGATATCCTGACCTAAATATAGCCGTCGGCTTTCGCTAGACCGGAAACACGCCGTGCTTGCGGTTCACCCGTGGCCGCTGGCTGCTCGCGTAGGAGGCAAAGCGGTTGGCCAACTCGGTACGAAGGTCGTTGGGGGCGACCACGGCATCGACGACGAGATCCGATGCCAGCCGATAGAGATCGATGTCTTCCCGGTACTCCTCCTGGAGTTTCTTGATAAAGGCCGGTCGCTCGGCTTCGGGGAGTTCCTGGATTTTGTTGTAGAAGACGGCGTTGACCGCGGCGCTGGGGCCCATCACCCCGATCATCGCGGTGGGCAGCGCCAGGGTCGCATTGGGTTCGTAGGCCGGGCCGGCCATGGCGTAAAGCCCGGCGCCGTAAGCCTTGCGCACGATCACCGAGATCTTTGGCACGGTCGCCTCGGCTACGGCGGCGATCATCTTGGCGCCATGACGGATGATGCCCTGCCGCTCGACCGCGGTGCCGATCATGAAGCCGGGCACGTCGGCGAGAAACAGGAGTGGAATGTTGAAGGCATCGCAGAGCCAGATGAACCGGGCCGCTTTGTCTGCGGAGTCCACGAAGAGGATGCCGCCTTTGTGCATCGGCTGGTTGGCAACCACGCCCACGACCCGGCCGTCGATGCGCGCCAACCCACAGATGATCTCCTTCGCGTAGAGCTTCTTGATCTCGAAGAAGCTGCCCTCATCGATGACGCCATCGATCAGGTGCTGCATGTTAAAGGCCCGCCCCTCGTCCTCCGGAACCAGTGTGTCCAGGGGCGCGGGCGGCCGCGCCGCGACCGGCGACCCCGGCGCGGGCGAGTCGAGCCAGTTCTGCGGGAAGTAGGCCAGGTAACGGCGACCCGTCGCGATGGCCTCTTCGTCGGAGGCCACCAGCATGTCACCGCAGCCGCTCACGGTGGTGTGCATCCGTGCCCCGCCCATCTCCTCGAGCGTCACCTTCTCGCCGATCACCATCTCCGCCATCCGCGGTGACCCGAGGTACATGCTGGCGTTGCCCTCGACCATGATGGTGATGTCGCAGAACGCCGGGATGTAGGCGCCGCCCGCAGCCGAGGGGCCGAAGAGCAGGCAGATTTGGGGGACCACTCCCGAGAGCTGCACTTCCTGATAGAAGATGCGGCCGGCATGCCGCCGTCCCGGGAACATCTGAACCTGGTCGGTGATCCGGGCTCCGGCCGAGTCGACCAGGTAGAAGATCGGCACCCGCAACCGCTCGGCCGTCTCCTGGATGCGGACGATCTTTTCCACGGTGCGCGGTCCCCATGAGCCGGCCTTGACCGTCGGGTCGTTGGCCATGACGCAGACCGTGCGTCCCTCGATCCGGCCGACCACCGTAACCACCCCATCGGCGCCATAACCGGGCTCGTCGCTGTGCGCCAGCAGGCCATCTTCGATCAGGAAGTCCGGATCGAGGAGGAGCTCGAGCCGGCGGCGCACCGGAAGCTTGTGCTCCTGGCGAAGCTTCTCGGCGTACTTGGCGGAACCACCCGCCCGGGCGGCGTCCGAGCGCGCCTTCAACTCGTCGCCGGTCGTTTCGCTCGGTTCGGCTGCGCTCATGCCGGGACGCTTTTGGCTTCGGACGGTTGAATGGCGTGCACCCTGCCGGGCAACCTCGACCCGAGGGTTCGCTCGAGTCCGCGTGCCACCTCGATGAGCTGGTTGACGTCGACGCCGGTCTGAAGGCCCATCGCCTGCAGCATCGTCAAGGCGTCTTCGCTGCAGAGGTTGCCGCCGGCGGCGGGGGCGAATGGGCTGCCGCCGATGCCGCCGATCGATCCCTCGAAGAGGGTGACGCCCGTCTCCAGCGCCGACAACAGGTTCGCCATGGCCGCCCCGCGAGTGTCGTGGAAGTGGGCGCCCCAACGCACCGAAGGGAGCCGCTGCTTCATCGCCTGGAACAGTTCTTCGACCTGCGCCGGGTTGGCGATGCCGATCGTGTCCGCCAGCGCAATCTCCTTGATGCCGCCATCGGCCAGGAACACCGCCACCTCCTCGACCCGTGCCGGGGATACGGCGCCCTCATAGGGGCAGCCAAAGGCGACGCTGATGCTGGCGTCAACCGCGATCCCATCGCGACTCGCCAGGCGCACGATTTCGGCGATTTCGTTGAGTGTGTCCGCCACCGAATGATTGAGGTTGTGATGGTTGTAGCCGTCGGTCGCCGCCACCGTCACGGCGATGTTTCGCACGCCGGCTGCTTTGGCCCGATCGAGCCCTCGGCGGTTCGGCACCAGGACCCGTAGCCGGTGGATGCGGTCCTGCAGCGCCTCGAGCACGGCTTCGGCGTCGGCCAGCTGCGGCACCAACGTCGGATGCACCATCGAGGTGGCCTCGACCCGCTGCAGGCCACAATCCAGCAGGCGCGTGATCAGACCGACCTTCGCCGGGGTGGGCACTGGGCTCGCCCAGCTCTGAAGGCCGTCTCGGGGACCGACTTCGACCCACTCGACGGATGGTGCGGTCATCGACCCGTGAATCTCGGCGCGCGTTTCTCGAAGAACGCGGTCACGCCTTCTTTCAGATCATCGCTCAGGCTCAAGAGCGCGAGCTGGTCCTGCAGGTACGCCATCGCCGCCGGAAAGCTCATGTCCTGCATTGTGTAGAAGGCCTCCAGGCCCAATTTCATGGCGATCGGGCTTTTCCCTGCAAGCTCCTCCGTCAGAGCCTCGATTTCCACGTCGAGTCGATCGGCTGGCACGTGGCGGTTGATCAAACCCAGCCGGAGGGCCTCGGCGGCGTCGAAACGCTTGCCGGTGAGCATCAATTCCATGGCAGCCTTGCGCGGGAGACTTCGAAACACGATGGCCATGACCATCATCGGGAAGAGGCCGACATTCACTTCGGGCATCCCGAATTGCGCAGCATCGGATGCTACCGCCAGGTCGCATGCCGCGACCAGGCCGATTCCGGCGGCCAGGGCATGGCCGTTGACGCGTGCGACGGTCGGTTTGCCGAGCTCGGTCATGTCGACGAACAGGTCGGCCAGCTGTCGCCGCTGGAAATACCGATCCAGTTCCGGCTGCTGGCGACGAAAGCTGTTGAGATCCGCCCCGGCGCAGAAGATGGAGCCGGCGCCGGTAATGACGATCACGCGCACGGCGGGATCGCGTTTTGCCTCGCGCAGCGCCTGGCGCAGTTCGGTGACCATCTCGTGGCTGAGGGCGTTGCGAGCGTCCGGGCGGTTTATGGTCAGGGTCGCGAGGGCGTCACGCCGGGCGTAGAGGAGATGCGGCGACTCCACTCGGCCAAGTATATGGTGCGTGATTTAGGTCCCTATCAGCGCTCCTAGAATGAAATCGTGGAGGACGTTGTGCTGGTCGCGGCCGCCCGCACACCGTTTGGCAAGCTGGGTGGCGGCCTCTCCACCCTGCCGGCGCCGGAGCTAGGTGCCGCCGTCATCCGGGAAGTGCTCGACCGCGCCAGGGTCGACGGGGCTGAGGTGGACCAGGTCATCATGGGGACGGTCATTACCGCAGGCATGGGCCAGATCCCGGCCCGCCAGGCGGCGCTGCGGGCCGGGCTGCCCACCACCGTCCCGGCGTTGACCGTCAACAAGGTCTGCGCGTCGTCGTTGAAGGCCGTCAATCTCGCGGCCCTGCTGATCCGCGGCGGTGATGCACAGGTCGTGGTCGCCGGAGGGATGGAGAGCATGAGCCAGGCTCCGTACCTTGTCGAGAAGGCACGTTTCGGTTACCGGCTCGGCGACGGCGCCCTGGTCGACAGTATGGTGCGCGACGGTCTCACTGATCCGGCCAACGGCTGCCACATGGCGGTGGAGGGCAGCAACGTGGCGAAGGAATTCGAGGTTTCCCGCGAACGCCAGGATGAGTATGCCTACGGCAGCCAGCAGCGGTACGCCGCTGCGCGCGAGGCCGGCCGCTTTGCCGCGGAGCTCGTCGGCGTTGAAGTTGCGCACCCCAAGGGAACCGTCGTCGTTGCGACCGATGAGCAACCCCGACCGGAAACGACGATCGAGGGCCTGGCTCGTCTCAAGCCGCTCTTCCAGCCCGATGGCACGGTCACCGCCGGAAACGCACCGGGTGTCAATGATGGCGCCGCAGCCGTGCTCGTCATGAGCGCAGCCGAGGCGGAGCGGCGCGGCCTATCGGCCCTGGCGAGCTGGGTCGCGTATGGCGAGTCGGCGGCCGATACCCCCTATCTGGCAACCGTGCCGGCATCGGCGATCCAGGCCGCGCTCAAACGGACTGGGCTGCGGGTCGACGAGATGAACCTCTTCGAGATCAACGAGGCGTTCGCCGCCGTCGCCTGCACGTCGATGGACCTGCTCGGGATCGACGAGGAGCGGGTCAACGTCGACGGCGGCGCGCTGGCGGTCGGGCATCCGATCGGCGCCTCAGGCGCGCGGATCCTGATGCACCTGGTTTTCGAGCTGCGCCGGCGCGGCGGTGGTTACGGCGCGGCCGGCATCTGCTCGGGTATGGCGCAGGGCGAGGCCACCATCGTGCGGGTGGGCTCCGGCCTGCCGGCCGACGCGAGCGGCGCTTGAGTGCCATGCGAGCGTTTGAGGCGTAATGCAACTCACCCTCAGTCCGGAGCAGGAAGCGCTTCGCAAGCTGGCCCGGGAGTTCGCCGAGCGCGAGGTCAAGCCGCGAGCAGAAGCCATCGATCACACCGGTGAGTTTCCTAAAGACCTGGTGCAAAAGGCCGCTGACCTTGGACTGCTCGGGATCCTGGTGCCAGAGGAATATGGCGGTGCCGGTCTCGACCACATCTCTTTCGCGATTTTCGTCGAGGAGGTCGCACGCTTCTGCGCCAGTACCTCGGTCATCCTCGATGTCCACGCCTCCGTCGGAACGGAGCCCATCGTGCTATTTGGCAGCCAGGATCAGCGGCGGCGCTGGCTTGTCGACCTGGCGCAGGGCAAGAAGCTGGCGGCCTTCGCCCTGACCGAGCCGGAGGCGGGATCCGATGCGGCCAATCTGACCAGCACCGCGATCCGGCGCAATGGGGGCTACCTGTTGAACGGAACCAAGATCTTCATCAGCAACGCCGGCGAGGCCGGACTCTATGTCATCTTTGCCACCACCCGGCCTGGCTCCGGTGCGACAGGGATCACGGCGTTCCTCGTCGGCGGTGACAACCCTGGCCTGAAGGTCGGACCAAAGTTCAAGAAGATGGGGCTCAACGGCTCCGCGATCGCCGAGGTGTACCTGGAAAACTGCGTGGTCGATGAGGCGGACCGGCTCGGCCAGGAAGGTGATGGGTTTCGGATCGCGATGCGCGCCCTTGACAGCGGCCGGATTGGCATCAGCGCCCAGGCGGTCGGCCTGGCACAGGGGGCCTTGAACGACGCGGTCGCCTACGCCCGGGAACGCAAGCAGTTCGGCAGGCCGATCGCCGAGCTTCAGACCATCCAGAACAAGCTTGCCGACATGGCAGTGAAGATCCGGGCGGCTCGCTGGATGACCTGGAAGGCGGCGGCGCTCTGCGATGCCGGACAACCCTTTACCAGGGAAGCCTCCATGGCCAAGCTGTTCGCCACCGACGCCGCCATGGACATCACGCTCGACGCGCTGCAGGTGTTCGGTGGCTACGGCTACCTGGAGGAGTACCCGATGGCCCGCCGGGTCCGGGACGCCAAGGCGTGCCAGATCTATGAAGGTACCAACCAGATCCAGCGCATGGTCATCGCCCGCGAGCTGGTGCGCGTCTGATGGACTTTGCCCTCAACGAGGAGCAGCGGCAGATCCGCGAGATGGTCCACGACCTCTGCCTCGAGCGGGTGGAGCCGAGAGCGGCCCAGATCGACGAATCGGGCGAGTTCCCCTGGGATATCAAGGACCTCTTCGCCAAGCACGACATCCTGGCGATCCCCTTCACGCCAGCGTACGGCGGCGTCAGCGGCAGCGCACTGACGCTGATCGTGGCGGTCGAGGAAATCAGCAAGTTCTGTGTCACCTCCTCCCTGATCCTCAGCGTGCAGTCGCTGGGTAGCCTGCCGATCTGGCTGGCCGGAACGGAAGAGCAGAAGCGTCGGTATCTTCCGCCGCTGGCCCGCGGCGAACGACTGGCCGCCTACGCCCTGACCGAGCCTGGCTCGGGATCGGACGCCGGCGGGATGCGGACGCGCGCCATCAGGCACGGTGAGACCTATGTGATCAACGGTTCCAAGACCTTCATTACCGGCGGCAGCGTGGCCGACACGCTCGTCGTCTTCGCCCGCACCGACCAGGATGGCGATACACCGGCCCGCAACATCTCGGCCTTCATCGTGGAGAAGACGATGCCCGGCTTCAAGATCGGCAAGCTGGAAAAGAAGCTCGGAATCCGAGGATCACCGACCGCCCAGCTGTTCTTCGAGGACCTGGAGGTGCCGGCGGCCAATCGGC
>VBHC01000100.1 GCA_005889535.1 Chloroflexota bacterium | reverse complement strand
TGCTGGCGGATGAGCCGACCGGCAACCTGGATACCGAGTCGAGCCTCGAGATCTTGAAGCTGCTCCGCGACTTGAACCAGCAGGGCCGCACCATTGTCCTGATCACGCACGAAGCGGACATCGCCGCGTTCGCGCAGCGCGTGGTGCGGCTGCGCGATGGGGTGATCGTCAGCGACGAGCGGCAGGCGCTGGCGGCGGAGCTGGTGCGGTGAGCATTCTCGAGGGATTACGGCTCGCCGTCAACGGATTGCTGTCCAACCGGCTGCGGTCGGGACTCACCATGCTCGGCATTCTGATTGGCGTGTCGGCGGTCATCTTGCTCGTGGGGGTCGGCAACGGCGCTTCGGTCGCCGTCCAGCAGCAGATTCAATCGCTCGGGTCCAACCTGTTGACCGTCTTCCCCTCGAATGCCAGAGGGGCGGGCGGCGTCCAGCAGGGCTTTGGCACCGGCTCCACCTTGACCCTCGAGGATGTCAAGGCGATCGCCAACCGCCAGAGCTCGCCCGACGTCGTGACCGCGATTCCAAGCGCCGGCGGACGGGCCCAGTTGACCTTCGGCAACCAGAACTGGAACAGCAGCCTGACCGGGACTACGCAGGATTTCCCCTCGGTCCGCAACTACCAGCTGGCCAGCGGCCAGTTCTTCACCGCGGCCGACGTCGACGCCTCCAGCAAAGTCGCCGTCATCGGGCAGACGGTCGTAACCAATCTGTTCAGCGGCCAGGACCCGATCGGCCAGCTGATCAAGATCAACCGGCAGAGTTTCCGCGTGGTCGGCGTCTTTGCCGAAAAGGGCTCATCGGGCGGCTTCAACAACCAGGATGACCTGGTGGTGGTACCGATCACCTCGGCATGGAACTACCTGCTTGGCGGGCGGGGCCGCAACGTGCAGCAGATCTACGTCGAGGCGACGAGCGCGCAGGCAACGAGCGCCGCGACCACCGAGGTCACCGAGGTCTTGCTGGACCGGCATCACATCTCGGACCCCACCCAGGCTGATTTTCAGATCCTTAGCCAGCAGGACGTCCTCAACAGCGCCTCGCAGACGACCGGCGTCCTCACCCTGATGCTGGGAGCGATCGCCGGCATCTCGCTGGTCGTCGGCGGCATCGGGATCATGAACATCATGCTCGTCACGGTTACCGAACGCACCCGCGAGATCGGCATCCGCAAGGCGATCGGGGCGCGCCGGCGCGACATCCTGATGCAATTCCTCATCGAGTCCATGTTCCTTGCCGGATTAGGTGGAGCCCTTGGAATTCTGGTTGGCTTCGGACTCTCCCGCATCCTCCCGCTCGCCGTCTCCAGCCTGCCGACGCCGATCATCTCCATGCCGTCGGTCTTCATGGCCTTCGGCATTTCGGTCGGCATCGGTCTGTTCTTCGGTCTCTATCCCGCGAACCGGGCGGCGCGCCTCCGCCCCATCGAGGCGTTGCGTTACGAGTGAACCCCAAGGAGGTCGTGCATTGATCAAGCTTCCCATCGCCGCGCTCGTCGTCGTCGTTGCGCTACTGGGTGGTTTCTACGGCGGTTACAAGATCGGTGGCGGTGGCACGGCCAGCGCCGCCAGCCCGACAGCAAACGGCACGGGCCGGACGGCCGGCAACGGCCTCGCCGGCGGCCGTGGTCTTGCCGCTGCCTGCCCATCACCGAATGCATCGCCCTCGGCCAGCGCGAGCGGAGCGGCGGCTCGACGCGGCGCCACCGGCACCGTCACCAACCTGACCGGCAACAGCCTGACCGTCCATGACGCGCGCTGCAACACCGACGTCAAGGTCACGTTCGATGCGAGCGTCATCGTGCGCAAGACCGTGGTCGGCCAATCGTCCGATCTTCAAGAAAGCGAGACCATCACCGTGACCGGCACGCGTGAATCGGACGGCAGCATCAAGGCGAACAGCATCAATATCGTCCCGGCGGGCTCTGCCGGATTCGGTGGATTCGGAGGCGGGGCCAACGGGGGCTGAGCGAGTGGATCGGCTGACCTGGCTGGTGCTGGCGCTGGTGCTCGTGCTGGGCGGCATCTATCTGCTCGTCCTCAGGGCCGGCGAATGGCTCGCCTACCTCGTCGCCGGTGTGGGAGGCGGCATTGGCCTGGCGTTGATCGGCAGCATCATCCATGACTCCCTGGCCGGACAGTCTCATCGCTCCGACCGGTAACGGGTGGACGACTAGCAGGGAAGAAGGCCGAAGGTCTGCTTGGCCTGCAGGATTCTCAGCGCAGCGTCGTCGACGCGCTGACGAAACGCCGGGTCCTGGGCCACTTTTGACCTGACTGCCTGCACCATGGCGTCGGCCGGAGCCGACGTCTTCGAGATGATCATGTCCCCGCCGGCCGACAGGAAGTCGATCGCCCGGTTGGCCGGGGGGATACTGGCCACCGCCGCCGTGTCGCCCAGATCATCCGAAATGATGACACCGTTAAAGCCCATGGCACCGCGCAGCATCTGGGTCATGACGACCGGAGAAAAAGCCGCCAGGTGGTTGGGATCGATCCGGGTGAACCTGGCCAGGGCCACCATGACGAAGTCCGTGCCGGCGGCGACGCCCTGTCGGAACGACTGCAAATACGGATCCGACGCCGTCGTCGTCGTATCCGTCGCCGTCGTGAAATCGGTATTGCCGGCCACCCGACCGAGCCCGGGAAAGTGCTTGAGCGTGACGGCGACGGTCGACTGGCGCATGCCGGTGAGAAAGGCGACGCCGTGGCTGCCCACGGTGGCCGGGTCGTGACCGTACTCACGCTGCAACACGCCGATCGGCTGGTTCTGGGCGTCCGTGCCGGGCGGCACGACGTCCATGACCGGCGCAAAGTTCAGGTTGATGCCGGCCGAGCGCAGCTCCGCGCCCCACGCTGCCGCCCGGCTCTGTAACACGGCAGGGGCCCAGCCGCCTTGCACGACCGCCGACGGAATGACCGAGAAACCCGTCCCTTGCATCGCCTGGATCAGGCCGCCCTCCTGGTTGGCGGCGATGAAAAAGCGGACATTCGCCGTCGTTGCGCTCGAGACCTGTGCCTGGACCGCCGAGGTCACCCCACGAATGCCGCTGACCCCCGCGGAGCTCCGGTCGACAAACCAAACCGATCCGATGTGGTCGTTCCGGATCAGGTTGATTTCCGTGGGCCCGAGGCGGTCACCGGCCAGGCCGAGCTCGAACAGTTGACCGATCCGCTGATCCGTCGTCATCATCGCGAGCACGCGGTTGGCGCAGGCAGGCGTCGGGCTTGGGCTCGGCGTTGGCGATGGGCTGGGCGTGCTCGATGGCGTCGCAGTGGTGGACGGCCGGGGTGTCCCGCCGGCGGCTGGGCCACAGGCGGAGACCATCACAGCAACCAGGGCGAGGGCGGCCAGCCTCCAGCGGCGACGCATCGACGTCCTAACGTCAAAACCTCCGATTGAGTTATCCAGCGGCTCAGGGTCGGGAGGGTCCATCCCGATCCGGGCAGCCCTCTCCGATAAGGTTGTCGGCGGACGTCGCATTAGAACGGGAGGTGGACCGTGAAGCTGAGCCTGGTACCACAGGAAAAAAGGTTCTACACCCTCTTCAAAAGGCAAGGGGAACTGGTCAACGAGTCACTGGAGCAATTGCGCAACGGGATGCTGGAAGGTCAAACCCGGCATCCGCGGTTGCGTGAGCTCGAACACGAGTGTGACGACATCACGCACGAGATCTATAACCTGATCAATCATACGTTCGTAACACCCTTCGAGCGGGAGGACATCTACGAGCTGGCCTCATCCCTCGATGATGTGGTCGACCTGGCGGAAGAGGTGTCGGACAAGATTGATCTATACCAGGTCAAGGAGATCACGACCTCGGCACGCCGAATGGCTGAGGTGCTCGCCAGGGCGGGAAAGGAAGTCGAGCAGGCCGTTGCCGACCTGGAAGGATTCCGGAATCTGGCTCCCCACCGGCTCGCGATCCACAGCCTCGAGAACGAGGGTGATCGAATCACCCGCGAGGCCCTGGCTCAGCTCTTCACGGATGGCGCCAGCCCTAGTGACTTGGTCAAATGGAAAGACCTCTACGATCTCCTCGAAACCACGATGGATCAGTGCGAGCACGTTGCCAACGTGCTGGAAGCGACGTCGATCAAGAATGCCTGAGCAGCTCTTGCTGCTTGTCACAATCCTTATCGCCATCGGTTTCGATTTCACGAATGGCTTTCACGACACCGCGAACGCCATCGCCACGTCGGTCTCGACCCGAGCCCTGTCACCCCGGCTGGCGGTCCTGATCTCGTCGGTTCTCAATCTGGCCGGGGCCATCATCACCGTAGTTTTCTTTCAGGCGAAAGTCTCGAACACGATTGGAAAGATCGTCGCCTTCAAGGCCGGACTGGTCGTCATCATTGCGGCGCTGATTGGCGCCATCATCTGGAATCTGGTCACCTGGTACCTCGGCCTGCCGAGCAGCTCTACCCACGCGCTCGTGGGAGCATTGAGCGGGGCGGCGATTGCCGCCGCTCACGGCCTGGGCGGCGTGAGAGCCGCCGAGTTCTGGAAGACGGTGCTCTCCCTCGTGATCTCGCCGCCTGTCGGTTTCCTTCTTGCCGCAATCTTCATGACGGTATTGCTGGCAACGTTCCACGCGGCGCGACCGGCGCCGCTGAACCGAACCTTTCGTAGTCTCCAGATCTTGACGGGTGCGCTTGTTTCTTATTCACATGGCGCGAACGATGCGCAAAAGACGATGGCCGTCATCGCACTCGCTCTGGTCGCGACCGGCCATCTTCGCAAATTCGAGGTCCCCCTATGGGTGGTGCTGCTGTCGGCCTCGGCTATCGCATTCGGCACTTACGCGGGCGGATGGCGGATCATTCGGACGCTCGGCTGGCGGATTTACAAGCTTGATCCCGCAACCGGAATGGGCTCCCAGCTGACAGGCGCCGCGGTGATCCAGCTTGCGACGCAATTCGGCCTTCCGGTGTCTACCACGCATGTCATTACCGGCTCGGTCATGGGCGCGGGCGCGTCCCAGCGGCTCTCCGCCTTGCGCTGGGGGGTTGGCGCCAACATCGTGACGGCGTGGATCCTGACCATTCCCGCCGCGGGTCTCACGGCATGGGTTGTGTACGCCATCTTAACCACGGCCGGGCTGCAGGGCTAAGATCGGACGCCGGTCGTCGTTCACGCGCTACGGCGCAGGCAAATATTTCGCGTGAGCGATTTTGCCGTCCTGCTGATCGAGCACCCAGGTCCCACCTTTCTCATTGCTGGCCCGCGCCCGTGAAACCAGGCCTCGCTCGATCAGCTGTTCGACCAGCTCCTCGACGACGTCGCCATGCGTGCAAAGCACGGTATTGCGCCCGGTGAACTCTTGCATGATTCGGGGGACACTCTCACCGCCAGCTCCTTCTTCGAGGTCTTTCCTCGGCTCGATCGGCAGCTGAAGGGCAGCGGCCAGTGGCTCGACGGTTTGCACGCAGCGGATGTAGGGGCTGGACAGGATCTTGTCGATCCGTTCATTTTTCAGGCTCTCGGCCAGGGCCTGCGCCTGGCGGCGGCCGGCCTTGTTCAAGGGCCGAAGCCGGTCATCGCCTTCCCACTCATCGCGGTCGCCGGCTTTGGCATGCCGGACGATGTAGGCGGCCATGAGGGCGTCGCGCTATCCGGTCTCGGCCAGGTCGAAGGCGCGCAGCAGCGCGCGGTCACGACGGTAGCTCAGAATGTCCATGGCGTCCTCGACGGTGACCCAGCGCACTTCGTCGATCTCACTCCCGGCACTGAACCGGCCACCCACCACGTCCATCAGCCAGTAGCAGGCGACCTTCTCGCGTCCCTTATGGTCCGAATAGGCGGTGCAGCCGAGCGGCGCCACCAGCTTGCAACGGAGACCGGTCTCTTCTTCCACCTCGCGAAGCGCGGTCGCCTCGAGCGACTCCCCGCGATCGACTTTGCCTTTGGGGAACGACCAGTCGTCATAGCCCGGCCGGTGGACGATGGCCACCCGCATCGGCCCGCGTGTACCGTTGCGCCGGATGATACCCCCCGCCGCTCTTACAAGCTTGGCCTCATCGACATTCAAGATCTTTGCTGCCATGGACACCCCTTGCGTAGTGTGCTGCTGCGACGATTGCATGGTTGACGCGGCTTTCGTCATATCATCCACCTTCTGAGCCGCTTGCGGTCAAGTTTTTTCCAAACTCTCGGCCACTCGGCCCGATCGGTGGCCGCCGCCTCGCGCTCGATGGCGCAGAGCTCGCCGGCGGTAAAAGCCCGCTCGCCCTTACCCGCGTCGCGCAACCAGCGTTGCGCAGTCACGCTGTCCTGATGATCGCCCAGGACATCCTGCAGCGCGGCGGCACGCTCCGCAAAACGGGACGCAACTTTGCCGGCAACGGGTTCGCCCGCCTCAGCGGCGTATCGCGTCCGCTTGGACAGGATGCGGATCCGATGCAGTTCCTGGTCGGTGGGGTGGTTTGAAAGACGACGGACGGCCTTTCGCAGCCGCTTCCAATCGGCGGCGGCAAAGGTGGGCAAGGCGGTGGCTGCCGGTTGCTGGGCCTCGGCGGTGACGGCTGGCGCCCGCGATGCCTCGACCAGCCGCTCGATCAGATCGAGATAGCGGTCGGCCCGCATGTCCAGCACCAGCCGGGCGCGCGCCTCCTCACTCTCGGCCTGGAGCTCGTCGGAGAGCTCCGCAACCACGGGCGCGTCTTGTGAGGCGATGGCCGGCGTCCGG
>VBHC01000138.1 GCA_005889535.1 Chloroflexota bacterium | reverse complement strand
CTCGCATCGCGGGTTTCTTTGATGCGCTGGGCGATCCGGTCCATGGCCCAGTCGAGTGGCCGGTCTTCCCAGTGATCCGAGTGGGGCGCCCGGTAACGCACCGTTGTCACCCGGTTCGGGTTGACGACATATTGATAGGTGGAGGCGCCCTTCGGGCAGAGCGTACCCTCGTTGATCGGCGAATCGGGATTGCCCTCGATGTCGATGATCTGCCGGTCCTTGACATAGACGAGCTGGCCGCAGCCGACGGCGCAGTAGGGACAGACCGAAGGGACCACCTTGTCCGCTCCGCGGGTGCGCGGTGCCTTTTCGATGGACTCATGCGAGGTCGGCTGAGGCACCATGCCCAGCCGGCTCAACCTGCCGGGGCGAAATCCCCTCTCGCGCTCGACGGCCATCCACGCCTCCCGAGTTTGCGGCCGGATCCTGGAAGCCAGTATATGGACAACACCCAGCCGAGCCCGCGGGCGCAAGGGGGGAGGGAGGTGGCTACGTTCACCTTTCTAAGGGGCTTCTCAGGTCGAACTCAACCCTCGGCCCTAGCCTGATCACCATGGACGACGCGGCCTCGACGACGTCGCCCGCGACCACCAGGCCGATCTGGAAGCGACCGGTTTCGCGCCGGTCGGTGCTCGTGACCGGCGCGGCGGGAGCGACGGCCACCGCGCTGGCGGTGCTGTGGAAAGGTGACGCGCTCTCCCAAATCCTCGACCACGTGCGCGACCTCACGCACGGGTACCAGGGCGCGCTGGGCAGCGAGCGGGTCCGGGTCGCGCATCTGCTTCGGCGCGCGGGGTTCGGCGCCACGCCCGGCGAGCTCGACCGCTACCTGGCAATGGGCACCGCCGGGGCGACGCAGGCACTGCTCGATTACCGGCAGACATCGAATGCCCAGCTCGAGGGCGCGCTCCCCGCGGTGGATCCCAACGCGGGCCGCGGCGCAGCAACGGTTGGCGCCATCCAGGGCTGGTGGCTGCAACGGATGGTGCAAACCGCCCGGCCGCTCGAGGAGAAGATGACGTTGTTCTGGCACGGCCTGCTGACCAGCGGGCTCGACAAGGCGGGACCGGCCCAGATGTTCGTCCAGAACCAGCTCTTTCGCAAGATAGCGATGGGGAACCTCGACGACCTGCTCAAAGCCGTCTCGAAAGACCCGGCGATGATGATCTACCTCGACACCGAAACGAACCGGAAGGGCAAGCCGAACGAGAACTACGCCCGCGAGCTGATGGAGCTCTTTACCACCGGCATCGGCCACTACAGCGAAGACGATGTTCGGGAGTCCGCCAGGGCGTTCACCGGCTGGACGCTACAGGGAGCCCAGCAACGCCGGCTCACGACCGATTCGGTGTTCGTCCCCCGCCTTCACGACGATGGACCAAAGACCTTCATGGGCAAGACCGGCACCTTCATGGGCGACGACATCGTTGAAATGCTCGTGCCGCTTCGGGCCACCGCCGAGCGACTCAGCACCCGTCTCTTCAGTTTCTTCGCGTATCCCAATCCCGAGCCCGAGGTCGTCCACCATCTGGCGGACACCTTCCAGAAGAATCGCTACGACATCGGCGCCGTGGTCCGCGAAATCTTCGCCATGGATGCGTTCTATTCCGAAAAGGCGTACCGGGCGCTGGTCAAAAGCCCGGCTGAGCTGGTCGCCCAGACCCTGAAGGCAACCGGAGCCGATGCGAACGGCTACCTGGCGGCGGCGGCGGCGATGGCACCGATGGGCCAGGTGCTGTTCTACCCGCCCAACGTCGCCGGCTGGCCCGCGGGCACCTCCTGGATCAACAGCTCGACCCTCCTCACCCGGATCAACCTGGTCAACGGCGCGACCCAACGGATGCGCGCCGCGCTGCCGGCCAACTCGCTCGACAAACTGATGAGCACCCTGGTGGACGCAAACCTCAGCCCCAGCACCCGGGATGGCCTGCAAGCCTACGCGGCCGCGCATGCCGGCGACCAGGCTGGCCTGCTCTTCATGGTGCTCGCCACGCCGGAGTTTCAACTGAACTGATGGAGATGAGCCCAGATGTTTAGCCGCCGCGACTTCATCACGCAGGGACTGCTGCCGGTGTTCGCCGGCTCGGCCGTGCCGGCCGTCTTCGCCAACGGGGTGGCGGCCGCGGCCGCGGATTCGCCCAACGCGACGCCCAGCGATCGGGTGCTCGTGCTGGTCCAGCTTGCCGGCGGCAACGACGGGCTCAACACGCTGATCCCGTTCCAGGATGGCGCCTACCATGACGCCCGCCCGACGCTCAGGCAGGACCAGGGCGTGCTTGCGCTCAACAGCCAGCTGGGCCTGCACCCGAACCTCAAGGGGCTGAAGGCCCGCTGGGACGCCGGACAGCTCGCCATCGTGCAGGGTGTCGGGTATCCAAACCCCAACCTGTCGCACTTCGCATCGATGTCGGTCTGGGAAACGGCCAGCGTGAGGGGCGGCATCGGTGACGGCTGGCTGGGGCGCTACCTCAACTACCTCGACCGGGTCGGTGAGTCTCCGAACCATGCGCTCGAAGGTGTCAGCGCCGGCTCGCTCGTGCCGCCTGAGCTGCGCTCCAGGACCCCGGTTACAGCGCTGCAGTCGCTGCGGACGTTTCGCCTGCAGCCGGTGAATGAGCACGGCACCCAGGTCGATGTCGAAAACCCGCTGATGAAGTTCTACGGCGCTTTCAAGGCCGCCGGTCCAGCACCCTTCGGCGCCCTCCTCGACACCACGCTGCAGGAGGCGCTGCAAGCATCGCACGCGCTGCAGGCGACGGATGCGACCTACGCAGCGAAAGGCACCTACCCGAGCAACAGTCCGATCGCCAGTTCGCTCAAACTGGTGGCTGAGACCATCGTCTCCGGGCTCGGCGTGCGGGTCGCGCATGTCACGCTCGGCGGGTTCGACAACCACGCTCGGGAGAAGCCGGTCCACGACAAGCTCCTGCTGGACCTCGACCAGGCGCTGGCTGCCTTCATGCAGGACCTGGAAGGCCACGGGCTGGCCGACAAGGTCCTGGTCATGACCTGGTCGGAGTTCGGCCGCCGCGTGAAAGAGAACGGCAGCGCCGGCACCGACCACGGCACGGCCGCGCCGATGTTCTTGCTGGGCGCGCCGATCAAGGGAGGCCTCTACGGTCAACAGCCGAGCCTGAACGACCTGGACAATGGCAACCTGAAATTCAGCACCGACTTCCGCTCGGTCTACGCCTCGGTGCTCCAGGGATATCTGAACGCGCCGGCCTCGGACCTGCTCGGCGGGAGCTTCGAAACCCTTCCGCTGTTGAAGGCTTAACCCCGCTAGGATCGCGGAGTGGCGCTGCCGCCGGAAGCGATCGTCCGCCTGGACCTCGGTCACATCTGGCTGCCCCATCTCACGATGGAAATCCCCGTGCACGGCTTCTTGATCAAGCACCCTGCCGGTGCCGGCCTTGTTGACACCGGCTACGGCACCCCGCTGGAGCTGATCAAGGACTACCGTCCGGTGAACGCGTCAGTAGCGGAGGCGATGCGCCGGTACGACGTTCATCCGTCCGACATTTGCTGGGTGATCAACTCGCATCTGCACTTCGACCACTGCGGCCAGAACGCCGTCTTCCCGCAGGCCCCCGTCTACGTCCAACGAAGGGAGTACGAACGGCGCCATAAATACAAGGACACACCGGCGGCGTGGCTCCAGTACGCCGGCGCGCGGTTTGAGCTCATCGATGGGGAACGGGAGATCGCCTCGGGCGTCCGGGTGCTCACCACCCCCGGGCACACCGCAGGCCACCAGAGCATTCAGATCGATACGACCGAAGGGCCGGCGCTGATGACGGGCGACGCTTGCTGGACGGTCAACATGTTCGAGGGCGGCGAGGCGCCGCGGGCGGGGATGATGGAGGACGCGTCGACCTTCGGCCGGTCGCTGGACAAGATGCGGCGGCTCAAGCCGGCGGCCGTCCATTTCTGCCACGACAACGGCACCTGGCATCGCTGATGGCCGCCAGGACAACTCACACGAGGACCGTCGATGACTACCTCGCGGGGGCGCCGAAGGACAAGCGAGCCGCGCTGATCAAGCTCCGCAAGGCGATCAGGGCGGCGGTGCCGAACGTGACCGAGGGCCTGAGCTACGGGATGGCGGTATTCAAGCACCCCAACGGGACGCCACTCGTCTACCTGGCCTATTGGAAGGACCATTGCGCCCTCTATGGGACCGGCCGCGACTTCATCGACGCCCACGCCAGCGAATTGAAGGCCTACCAGCTGAGCAAGGGCACCATCAGGTTCACCGTCGACAAGCCGTTTCCCGAGGGGCTCATGACGCAGATCGTCAAGGCCCGCCTAGCCGAGGTCGAAAAACCAGGCTAGCGTTTTTGTGCCCGGCGCACGAGATCCGCCCCACATTTCGGTAACGCTGATCCATTACGTCGGGGGAACCCGCTGTCGGACAATCCCCAAATGAAGATCGATAGCGGCGACACCGCCTGGGTTCTCGCCTCGGCTGCGCTCGTGATGTTGATGACGCCGGCGCTCGGTTTCTTCTACGGCGGGCTGGTCCGCCGGAAGAACGTGCTGTCGACCATCATGCACAGTTTTTTCATCCTCTGCCTGATCAGCGTCCAGTGGGTGCTGTGGGGCTACAGCCTCGCGTTCGGACCCGACAAGGGGCACATCATCGGCGGGTTGGAGTGGGTCGGCCTGAACAACGTCGGGTTCACGCCAAACGCTGACTACGCGCCGACTATCCCCCACCAGGCCTTCATGCTTTTCCAGATGATGTTCGCGGTCATCACCCCGGCCCTGATCAGCGGCGCGTTCGCCGAACGGCAGCGCTTCAAGGCCTTCGTGCTCTTCTCCCTGCTGTGGGCGACCTTCGTCTACGACCCGATCGCCCACTGGGTCTGGGGCGCAGGCGGTTGGCTGCACAACCTGGGCGCCCTCGATTTCGCCGGCGGGACGGTCGTCCATATCAGCTCCGGAGTCTCGGCCCTGGTTGCCGCGCTCGTGCTGGGCCGGCGGCTTGGGTTCGGCAAGCAAAAGGTCGAGCCCCATGACGCCACCATGACCGTGCTGGGCGCCGCGCTGCTCTGGTTCGGGTGGTTCGGCTTCAACGCGGGGAGCGCGCTGGGCGCCGGTGCGCTCGCCACCAACGCCTTCGTGGTCACGAACACGGCGGCGGCGATGGCGGCCCTCACCTGGATGACCGTCAGTTGGTGGCACAAGAAGCAGCCGAGCGTGATCGGTGCCGCTGCCGGTGCCGTCGCCGGGTTGGTGGCGATCACCCCGGCCTCCGGCTTCGTCAACGTCATGGGTGCGATCGTGATCGGGTTCGGCGCGGGCGTGGTCTGCTACCTGGCGATCCAGCTGCGCGAGCGGATCAAGGTGGACGACGCGCTCGACGTCTGGGCGGTGCACGGCATCGGCGGCACCTGGGGGGCGCTGGCTACCGGGCTCTTCGCCACCGTCGCCATCAACTCGGCCGCGGCCAACGGCCTCTTTTACGGCAACCCGCGGCAGGCCCTGGTTCAGCTGGTGGCGGTCGGCGCCGCCTGGGGCTGGTCGATCGTCGGGACCTTCGCCATTCTCAAGTTCGTCAACCTGATCGTCCCGCTACGCGTGCACGAAGACGAAGAAGTCATCGGCCTCGACCTCTCGCAACACGGTGAACCGGCCTACGCCAGCATCCACGCGAATTGAGAAGGAGGACATAGCTCATGGATCCGACAACAGTCATGGCGGTGATCTGCAGCGTCGTCGTTTTCGCCGGCTGGCTCGTCCTGCCCCACTCGCCGACGACGGTCAAGCCAGTGGTCGTCAGCGAGGAGCGCGAGCCCGTCCGGGTTTCAGCCTAGCCGAGCGCACCACCGATAGCTTCGAGGCGGTCTCGTTGCTGAGCGTCAGCAGCCGGGCGGCGCGAAGCCTCATCGTCCGGCCCACGGAGTCGACCTCCTGCACCGTGACGCGCGTGCCCGGCTTGAGCCCCCGATCGTGGAGGTACTGCAACAGCGGAGGCGCTTCCCGCTGGGCCACCTCGGAGATTCGCGTGATCGTCCCGGTCTCACCCGATTTCAGCGCCGAGAGCCGCAACTCGTTGGGCCGCATCGTCGAGTGGCCCGGGATGGGGTTGCCGTGCGGGCAGCTCTTCGGCCTCCCCAGCGCCCGGTAGAGCGTTTCCTCGACGACCTCGGATACGGCGTGTTCGAGGCGCTCGGCTTCCGCATCCGCCGTGACCCAGTCGAGGCCGAGGACATCCGTCAGCCAGCGCTCCACGATCCGGTGTCGCCGGACGACGGCGGCCGCGGCGGCGTCCCCACGGGCCGTCAGCTCGATCTCCTTGCGGGCATTGAGTCGCAGCATTCCATCGCGGGTCATTCGCCGGAGGGCGGCCGTCACGGTCGGCCGGCTCACCCCAAGCCAGTCCGCCAGTCGGGCACTGCGCACGACCTCGCCCTCGGCCCGAATGTAGAAAATCGCCTCCAGGTAGTGGGCGACCACCTCGGAGGGTGGACGGGACCTTGTGTTAGCGTTATCTAATTCCGATGTTCGCACCTGCTAACAGTACAGAACCGTGAGCCATGCTGCAGCAGCCGCACTGGGCGCTATCGCCGGGGCCACGATCTTCATCGGGCTCCCGGTCGGCCGGATTCGCGGCGTTTCCCGCACCGTCCAGGGGATCCTGAACGCGATCGCGACCGGCGTGCTGATCTTCTTGCTCTGGGACATCCTCAGCCACGCGTCCGCGCCGGTCGAAACGGCGCTCGCTGCCATCCATCGAGGCGATGGCGCGTTTTTCGTGCTGGTCGTGATCTTCGCCACAGGCGTCGGGATCGGCCTGCTCGGCCTTGTCTATTTCAACGGACGTCTCTTCGGACGGGTAAAGAATGCGCCGCCGGCGCCGCCCAGGACGCTGGCGATGATGATCGCCACCGGTCTCGGGCTGCACAACCTGTCGGAGGGCTTGGCCATCGGCCAGTCGGCGGCAACCGGGGCCGTCGCCTTCGCGGTGGTGCTGGTCATCGGCTTCGCCCTGCACAACATCACCGAGGGCTTCGGCATTGCTGCCCCCCTCGCCCTCGATACCCCGCGGCCCTCCTGGGCCTTCCTGCTGTCCGCCGGACTGATCGGCGGCGGACCGACCTTCCTCGGCACCGTGGTCGGATACATCTTCACATCGACCTACGTCTACGTGCTCTTCCTGGCGCTCGCCGCCGGCGCGTTGCTCTACGTCGTCAACGAAATGTTCCACCTCGGCCGCCGGCTCAACTCGCCAGCGGCGATGGGCTGGGGATTGCTTGCTGGATTCCTCCTGGCGTATGCCACCGACCTGGTTTTGACTTACAACGCGGCGTAGCTAGACTAGTCGGGCCGTGAACCTGGTCTTCGAGCACGCGACGCTGCTCGACTGCACGGGCCGCGACCCTCGGGGCGAGATGAGGGTGGTCGTCGAGGACGGCTTGATCCGCCGGATCGGCAGCGCCGGCGGGCCCGCCGGCCCCCGGGATGCGCGCGTCATCGATTGCCAGGGGCGGACCTTGATGCCGGGCCTGCTGGATGCGCACGTCCATCTGGCGCTGCTCGACCTGGATCCAGCCGCCGAAGCAGCCCTGCCGCCCGCGGTGCTCGCGCTGCGCATCAAGAATGAAATCGAGGCAACGCTCGACGCCGGCTTTACCACGGTTCGCGATGCGGGCGGCCTGGATTGGGGATTCAAGGAAGCCGTCCGGCTTGGCCTGATCCGGGGGCCGCGGATCTTCATCAGCGGCGCGTTCATCTCGCAGACCGGCGGCCACGGCGACCACCGGGCCCGCAACAATCGGGGGACATTCCCCGAAGTCCCTGGCCTTAGCTCGGAGTCGATCCTGGCAGACGGCGCCGACCAGGTGCGGCGCGCGGCTCGGGAGGTGTTGCGCCGCGGGGCGGACCAGGTCAAGGTGATGGCCAGCGGCGGGGCCGCCTCCCCGTCCGACGAGCTCGATCATGTGCAGTTTTCGGTGGAGGAGCTCGCCGCCGCGGTCGAGGCGGCCAGGGCTGTCGGCACCTATGTGCTGGCCCACGCCTACGGTCCCCGGGCGATCCAGAACTCGCTGAAGGCGGGAGTGCGCTCCATCGAACACGGGAACTTTCTCGACGAGGCCACCGCCGACCAGATGCTGGCGGCGGGCGACGTCTACCTGGTGCCGACCGTCATTACCTATGAGCTGCTGTCGACACGCGAGGCCGGCGACGGCTGGACCCCGGACATGGTTCGCAAGATCCGACAGGGATTGACGGGCGCCTACGACTCGTTGGGACTCGCCTACGAAAAAGGTCTGCGCATCGGCTCGGGGTCCGACGTCCTGGCCGACATGCAGGGCGACAAAGGGAAGGAGATCGCCTGCCAGGCTCGGGTGATGGGGACGATGCAGGCGATCATTGCGGCAACCCGCACCAACGCGGCGCTGATGCGGATCGATAAGGAGGTCGGCACCGTCGAGGAAGGCAAGCGCGCCGACCTGATCCTGCTAGAGGTGGATCCCCTGCAAGATCCGGCCGTCTTCGCCGACCCGCAACACGTGCGCCTCGTCGTGCTCGGCGGCGAGATCGTAAAAGATCTCGACGGAGGCCGCGTCCCGGTCAGCGTTGACGCGAATCGAGCCAAGCTGTAACCTGATATCGACGCTATCATGACGAGGCGAGCGGCGCTCAATCGAGGAGGTCTTCATTCGTGGTTAGCCTGATCTGGACCATCGTCGTCGTGCTGTTTGTGCTATGGCTGGTGTTCTTCGCCCTCAAGATTGGTGGCGCGCTCATCTGGCTGCTGCTCGTGCTGGCGGGCGCCGGCATCATCTACAACCTGGTGGTCGGACGCCGAACGGTTTAGTGCGATAATTGCCCGGCGATGGGCGAGGCGACGGGGGGCGTCTTACGACGTGATTCCGATCGCATCATCGCGGGCGTATGCTCCGGCCTCGGGCGGTATTTCGGCGTCGAGCCGCTGCTGGTCCGAGTCGTCTTCGTCATCCTGACCCTGGTTGGGGCGGGAATCGGCATCATCCTCTACCTGGTGCTCTGGTTCTTGATGGACCCGCCCGCCGCTGAGCCCATCGTGCCGACCAGGAACGTCGGCGAGCGGCTGCGTTCGATGGGCCAGGAGATCAGAGAGGAGTTCAGGACCGGCTTCAGCCAACCGCCCGAGCGTGGACCCCAAACCGGATCGCCTGGAGGGCCCCCCGTCGCCGGGCCGACGGGAAGCCGGCCTGCTTGGACCGGCTGGGCGGGGCGGCCCCGGGCAGTCTGGATCGGGGTGATCCTCATCGCGCTCGGCGGCTATTTGCTGATCGCGAACCTCGGTCTGCTGCGCGGGTTCCGCGGGGACATCTTCTGGCCGATCGTCCTGATCGCGATCGGGCTGCTGGTCCTGGTTCGGCGCAAATAGGCGGGGTATGTCCCGGTACCGCGGCCTGCTC
This sequence comes from Chloroflexota bacterium, assembly GCA_005889535.1. Classification (GTDB taxonomy): domain Bacteria; phylum Chloroflexota; class Dormibacteria; order CF-121; family CF-121; genus CF-13. The sequence goes on along the minus strand of VBHC01000138.1, from coordinate 17,004 downwards.
TTCCCGGTGATTCTGATTGGAATCGGCGTCATCGTCCTGCTGGCCAACACCGGCGTCCTGTCGCGGCCGGCGGTGGAGCGGCTCGGCGACCTGTGGCCGCTGCTGCTCGTCATCCTGGGACTGCAGCTCATCCTCAATCACACACTCCCACGCCGGCAAGCGACCCTCATCGGCCTCGCGGTCGCCGCGGTCATCGTCCTGGCCGCTATCGCCTACGCGACGCTGGCCCCGGCCGCTTCCTTCGGCGCCCAGAAGGTCGACGCGTCAGCCAAGACCGGAGGCCTGACAGCCGCCACCCTCGATCTCAATTACAGCGCTGCCAGCATCGATGTCAACGCCGGTAGCCTCGGCGATCGGCTCTATCAGGTCCATGTGGATTACCCGGGCGGCGAAAATCCACCGACGATCAGCCTCGATCACCAAACCGGCAGGCTCGAGATCCGCGAGAGCTCCAGCTTCTCGCCATTCCACCTTTTCGGTTCGAACCGGCGCCATGTCGCCCTCACCCTGAGCGACCGGCTCCCCTGGACGATCCAGATCGGCGGCGGCGCCGCCAACTTGCGCCTTGACCTCCGGCAGCTGCAGCTCGCCAGGCTGGAACTTTCGGGCGGAGCCAGCCTGATGGATGCGCAGTTCCCGGCGCCGAAGGGCACCGTCCTGGTCGATGTGTCGGGCGGGGCCACGAACCTGACGCTTCGCGCTCCCGCCAACACGCAATGGCGAGTCGGCGTCAGTGGTGGCGCCAGCGCGATCACCATCGACGGCTCAACCAGCGGCGCGCTGGGCGGTGATTTTGAGCGGCAAAGCGCCGGGTATGGCTCGGCCCAAAACCGGTACGACATCCGGATCAGCGGCGGGGCTTCGCACGTCGACTTCAAGGCCGGCTGAGAGCCCAGCGTGGCCAGGCAAGTAGTGCTGCTGCGCCACGGCGAAACAGAGTGGAGCCTTAGCGGCCGGCATACGGGTAAAACGGACATCCCCCTCACCGAGCGAGGACGCCGGCAGGCCAAAGCCCTGGGCCCGGAACTGCAGGATTGGAAATTCGCGTTGGTGCTGACCAGCCCCCTCCAGCGAGCCACCGAGACCTGCCGGCTGGCCGGTTACGGCCAGCAGGCCCAGACGCGGCCGGAGCTGGCGGAGTGGGACTACGGCCGCTACGAGGGAATGACGACCGAACAGATAACCCAGACCAGTCCCCACTGGTCGTTGTGGCGCGACGGCGGCCCAGGCGGTGAAAAGGCGTCCGATGTCGGGCGCCGGGTGGACCGGGTGATCAGTGAGATCCGGGCAACTGACGGCGACGTCCTGATCTTTGCCCACGGACACGTATTACGCGTACTCACCGCTCGCTGGCTGGAGGAGCCAGCCGAGACGGGGCGCCATTATGAGCTGCAGACCGCCGCGCTCTGCGTCCTCGGCTACGAGCACGCCGATCCGGTGATTCGCCGCTGGAACCAGCCGCCGACGGCCTGAACGAACCGGCCGGGCCGCTTGACGTGCACCCGGCGTGATCTGATACGGTGACCCCAAAAGAGGCCCGATCGCTCAGGGAAGGAGGGAAGCGAGATGGGACTGTTTCCCGTGCGACTGCACTCGGAATACAGCGTGCGCGGCGCCGCCAGGCGGGTGACCGACCTGCCAGACCGGCTACGATCGGTGGCGACGGCCGCCACAAACGATGCCCGCATCGTCGCGGTTCTCTTACTGCTGGCGGCCATCGCTCTGGCCTGGGAGATGGCGGCGAGCTTCCACGTAATATAGACCGGCTCTATCTTGCCAATCGCTAGAAACGATTGGACCTGATGATCGGTTACTTGATAGAGTGCCTTCCATGATTGAGATGGAAGGACGAGGCACCCAGGCGATCGAAATCGAGGCATACCAGCCCTGCCGAGCCGAGACGGTGGAGTGCGGATGCCCCGACGACTGCGAACGCGATCACGGGAACGAGTAGGCAGGCCCCCATGAGCACGGTGGCCGTCTCCGCAACCGATCAGCTCGTGGCCAGCGCGCTGCTGCCCGAGGGCTTTAAGGTGCCCGCCTCGCGCTTCATCCATCCGAGCACGCGCATGCGGCAGCTGCTCGACAGCGAGCCCTTCCTGTTCGGTCCCGGGGTCTATGACCCGATGGGCGCCGAGCTGGTGATGTACTACGGCTTCAAGGCCGTGTACTTCAGCGGCTACTCCTTCGCCATCGGCCACCTGGGCACCACCGATATGGACCTGTACTCGAACGTCGAGATCGCCGACGCGGCCCGCCGGACGGTCAGCGCCCTGCGAAAGTTTCAGCTCACCATGGCCGTGGGCGACCCGGAGAAAGGCATCGCCCCGAAACACCTGGAGATTCCGCCGGTGATCGTCGACATGGACGGCGGTTACGGCAACATCTTCAACGTCCAGCGCACCACCGAGTTGTACGTGACGGCCGGAGTGGCGGCGGCGCATATCGAAGACCAGGTGCTCCCCAAGCGGTGCGGGCACATCGGTGGTAAGGCTCTGATCCCGGTCAGCGAGATGGTCGGGAAGCTCCGGATGGCGCGCGCGGTGGCGACTGATCTCGGCAACGACGACTTCGTCATCATCGCTCGCACCGACGGCTTGAGCGCGGTCGACGCCCCCGAGTCGCTGCGGCACATGGAGCTCGCGGTCGACCGCGGCCTTCGCTATCTGGACAGCGGCATGCCGGACATGCTCTGGTGTGAATTTCCGACGTCGGACCGGGGCGCGGTCGAAACGTTTTCGGAGCAGATCAAAAAGCGGTTCCCGGACGCCCGCTTTGCCTTCAACTGGTCGTCCTCCTTCAAGTGGTTCAAGGACCCGAATCCGATGTCATTTGCCGAGCTTGGCGAGATGGGCGTCAAGTTCATCTTCATCACGCTGGGCGCGCAACACGCCGAAGGCCACGGTCTCAGCGTCCTGCTCCAGGCCATGTCGGCCGAGCAGCAGGACGGCTACATCGCGCTCCAGCGCAAGGAGTTCGCGCCGGATCAAGACTTCCCCACCCGCAGCCACCATTTCTTCTCCGGCGTGCCTTACCACCATCTGGTCGGCAAGGCGTATGACGCCGCCCGTCTCGGCCGGGAATTCGTCGAGACGCTGCCGGAGGATCGCGTCGTTTAGTTCTAGGAGGCGACGGCTGCGGGGTCAGAATCCCGCAGCAGATTGAGGAAGGCGGCGACGGTCCCCGAGGGCCGGCCCTGGTCGCGACGGCGGATGACGACGATCTTCTGCGACACCGCCGGCGCGTCCGTGACCGTGACCTGAGTCAGGGTCTTCGCGGCCAGCTCGCCGGCAACCGCGGTCCGCGGCAACAGGGCAATCCCGAGCCGTCGCTGCACCATCTTCTTGGCGGACTCGATATTGTCCAGCTCCATCACCTCGCGAGGGGTGACACCCAGGCTGAGGAAGAATGCTTGGGTGAGCTCGTAATAGCTCGAGGTCCGGTCGAAGAAGATCAACCGTTCCGATGCCACGTCGGCGATGCCGACCTTCGCACGGTCGGCAAAGGCATGCCCCGGAGGGACGACGAGCACCAGCGCCTCCTCGTACAGCGGGATCGATTCAATGTCCGGATGCCGCAGCGCGCGCACCATGGCGAGCTGGACCTCCTCGCGCAGCAGCATCTGCAGCACATCCTCGGAATGGCCGGTTCGCACGGCGACCTCGACTCGTGGGTAGGCACCGGCAAAGCGTTGGAGGAGGGCGGGAAGGACATAGGTGCTCACCGCCGGCGCGGCGCCGAGCACCAGTCGCCCGGCGGATGCCGATCGGGCATCGGCCAGCGCCTGACGGCCATCGCGGACCGCCCGCATCGCCCGCTCGGCAAAGGGTAGGAAGGCCCGACCCGCGTCGGTGAGCTTCATCCCCCGCCGGGTGCGGGCAAACAGCGGCTCGCCGAGCTCGCGCTCCAATGCATGGAGCCGCGCCGTCAGCGTCGGCTGCGTGACGAACATCGCCTCGGCGGCCCGGCTCACGTTGCCACGCCGGGCCACCTCGAGGAAGCCCTCCATCTGGGCCAGCAGCATTCCTTAGCTATAGACGATTTCTATCGTGGAGTCAATACGCCGGCCCCCGACCAATGGCTACGCGTCCGGCTCGGGCGGCTCCTTGTAGTCAGCATCGGAAGTTGGCTGACCCTCGACCCAGGTTTCGCTGGCGGGCGGCACTTTCGAATCGGCCGGCGCCTCTGCCGCAGGCTCGGGATCCTTTTTGAGGTTGTCTGGCGCATCCTTCATGGCCTCAACCTTATGGCAAGCGAGCCAGCTCGAGGAAGGGCGCCAATACCCCGGATGACGGCTGTCATGCGGAATAGCTGACCGCCGCGACTGGTTAAACGGTCGGGGCGGCGATAGCGTCATCCCCGGCATACCAGTAACCACCCCGTGAAGGGGCCGGCAACGATGGAAGAAGAGGAGGACTCATGGAAATCATTCGGAATCTGACGCGGCGCAAGCTGCGCAACATCCTGACCATCAGCGGCATCGTGATCGGTGTTCTGGCGCTGGTCACGATGGGATCGATGGCGGAGAAATTCAACGCGTTGCTGTCCGGAGGCGCCACCTATTTTGGCTCTAACGTCCAGGTGGCGGACAGCTCTGGCGGCGCAATCGGGGCGTTCGGTGGCGGACTGCTCACGCTCGACCGGGTTGCTGCCCTCGAGACGGTCGACGGTGTCGCCGCGGCATTTCCCGACGTGAGCGTGACGGCAAAGCCGGGCAGCACGAATACCGTGTCGTTCGGGATTCCCGACTACATCTCGAATTCCGATCCGCGAGCCAACGACTACAGCGCGTTCAAGATCCATCTCGCGCAGGGTCGTGAGGTGAACGCCAGCGGCTCGGGTGAGGTTGTCCTGGGCTCTGACTTCGCGACCGAGTTCAAGAAGAGCGTGGGCGACACGATCGACCTCCCGATCCGGGCGAAGGATGCGCCGCCCGATTTCGTCAACCACACGTTCACCGTGGTCGGCATCCTGGCTAAGACGCAGACCGCTCCCGATACCGGTGCCTATGTCAGTCTGCCGGATGCCCAGATGCTTTTGAAGGAAACGCTGCCGGCCAGCATCCGCAACAGCATCGACACGACAAAGCTCGTCAATGGGGCGACCGTGTACGGCAAGCCGGGCATCGACCTGGACAAGCTCGCCGACAAAATCAATGCCGAGGTCCCCGGCGTCAAGGCGACGAAGCCGAGCGTGCTGGTCGCCAGCTTCAACGCCGGCGGCGCGATCTTTACCGCCATCACCACCGGCGCCGCCCTGATCGCGCTCGTGGTCGGCGGCCTCTCCGTGATCAACACCATGCTGATGGCGGTGACCGAGCGGGTCCGGGAGATCGGGCTGAAGAAAGCGGTCGGCGCCCGGGTGGGGCACATCCTGCGCGAGTACCTGCTCGAGGCGGTTCTGATCGGTAGCATCGGCGGCGGCATCGGGCTGCTCCTCGGGTGGGGTCTGACCAGCCTGATCAACGCGGCCACCGCCTCGTCGAATCTCACCCTGTTCCTGCTCAGCTGGCGACTCGTGATCGTGGCGATCCTGTTCTCGGTCGGACTGGGCGCCGCCGCCGGCATCATTCCTGCCCTGCGGGCCTCCCGGATGGATCCGGTGCGGGCGCTGCGGGCGGCCTAGGAGGCACCAGATGGCAAGCATCGAACTGCACGACCTGACCAAGCACTACAAGCAAGGCGCCACCACCGTAAAAGCTGTGGACGGGATCAGCCTGGCGATCGAGGCCGGCGAGTTCGTCTCGATCGTTGGCCGCTCGGGGAGCGGTAAGACCACCACGCTCGACCTCCTGGGCCTGCTGCTGCGGCCGACCAGCGGCCAGATCGTGCTCGATGGCGCGGACACGGGCAGGCTCCGCGACGGAGCTCGCGCCGACCTGCGCGGCAAGAAGATCGGTTTCGTCTTCCAGGACTTCAACCTGCTGCCGGGGCTGAACGCGATCGAGAATGTGATGCTCCCGCTTCGCTACCACAAGAACGGCAAGGGTGGCAAGGGGCGCGCGGCAACGCTGCTCGAGGACGTCGGCCTGAAAGACCGGATGCATCACCGTCCCGACCAGCTGTCGGGCGGCGAGCAGCAGCGGGTGGCCATCGCCCGATCGTTGATCAATCGGCCGTCGCTCGTGCTGGGTGACGAGCCCACCGGCGAAGTGGACAGCGAAACCAGCCAGCAGATCGTGGCGCTGATGCGCCGGATGAACCGCGAGCATGGGGTCACGTTCGTCCTCGTGACCCACGATATGGACGTCGCCGCCCAGACCGATCGCGTCATCCGGCTCAAGGACGGCAAGGTGCTCTCCGACGTGAAGGCAAAGACGGAGCAGACCTTCCTGACAACCCTCGACTTGCAGGGAGTGATCGCCTAGGCTGGGAGTGCGATGGGGCTAAACCGACGCTGGATCAAGCTGGGCCGCCTTTTCATGGTGGCCTGGCTTTCCTTTTACCTGTTTCCGGTCGCGGCCGTTCTGACCACGCCATTCAACCCGGCGGACAAGGCCGCCGGCATTGGTCTGCTGGTTGCCAGCGGCCTGACCTGGGCCTGGTTCTGGACGCGGGTAGTGGCTGGCCCGGACCGGCGCTTTCGCGCCGCCGCGGTGGGCATCCACGCCCTGCTGCTCGTGGTCTTCACGCTGATGACGCCCCCGAAATACGGCAGCCTGTTCTTCTACACGGTCGTGATGGTCGGCGCCGCCTTCCGCTGGCGCATCGCCGGGCCCATGGTGGCCGCGGCAGCGCTCGCTGGAGGCGCGCTCGACCTGATTCGCGGCGTGCCGCTGCTCGAAGCGAGTGGTGACCTGATCAACGATGCTATCGTCGGAGCCTCCGTCGTAGCCGGCCGGCTCCTGATCGAGGCGAACCAGCAGTTGTCGCTCGCGCGGGAACAGATCGCAAGGTTGGCGGTTGGCGAGGAGCGGCTTCGGTTCGCGAGAGACCTGCACGATCTCATCGGCCACAGCCTTTCGGTCATTGCCTTGAAGAGCGAGTTGGCAGGGCGGCTGATCAAAACTACGCCCCGGCTTGCCGCGCACGAGGTTGCCGACATCGAGAAGGTCGCACGGGATGCCCTGCGCGAAGTCCGCGAAGCTGTGGCAGGCTATCGCCAGCCGACGCTAAGCGCCGAACTGGCCGGCGCCCGCGAAGCCCTTACCGCGGCCGGGATCGAGCTGCATGCCGACGCCGAACACCTCCCCCTGCCGCCGGCGGTCGAAGCGGTTCTCGCCTGGACGGTGCGCGAAGGCGTCACCAATGTAATGCGTCACAGCCAGGCCAGGCGCTGCGCGGTCCGCATCATCAGCAGAGATGGCAGCGCGACCGTCGAGGTGGTCGACGACGGCCGGGGTGGCACGCCATCCGCGGGTAGTGGCCTGCGTGGCCTCGAGGAACGCGTCCAGGAGCGGGGCGGAACATTGACCGCCGAGCCATTGCCGCACGAAGGTTTTCGTCTGAAGGTGACGCTACCGCTGCCCGAGGTCCCGGTTTTGGCCGACCGCATAACGGCGTGATACGGGTCCTGATCGCCGAGGACCAGGCGATGGTACGGGGTGCCCTCAAGGCGTTACTGGCGATGGAGGGTGATATCGAGATCGTCGCCGAGACCGAGCGCGCCGACGAGGTCGTGACGCTGGCCACACGGACCAACCCCGATGTGGCCCTGCTCGACATCGAGATGCCGGGTGGCGACGGCATTACCGCGGCCGGCCAGCTTCGAAAGGAGCTGCCCTCCTGCAAAACCCTGATCCTGACCACTTTCGGCCGGCCCGGATTTCTGCGGCGGGCGATGGAGAGCGGAGTTTCGGGATTCATGCTGAAGGATGCGCCGGCCCACGAACTGGCCCTCGCCATTCGCCGGACGATGGCCGGGGAGCGCGTGGTGGACCCAGGGCTTGCGGCCGCGGCCCTCAGCGCTGGTGTCAGCCCTCTGTCCGATCGAGAGCGCGAGGTTCTGGTGGCTGGACAGGGGGGCGCAAGCATCGCCGAAATCGCGAAGATCTTGTTCCTGTCGGAGGGAACTGTGCGAAATTACCTATCGTCGGCGATCCAGAAGCTGGAAGCCAGCAACCGGACCGAGGCAGCTCGCGTCGCGGAGGAGCAGGGATGGCTGTAGCCAGCTCACGCAGTGACGTCTCAAACGCTCGTCTGGCACGTTCCGCGCCACTCGCGTGGGGCGACGCCCCGGAGATGAAGGGCCAGGTCTTCGGCCTCGTGGTACGGAGCCGAGGGTTGGGCGGCAACATCATGGCCGGGCTGCGCTCGCTGGGAGGCGGCGAGATCACTGAATACACGAAACTACTCGAAGATGCGCGCCGGCACGCTGTCGACCGCATGGTCAAGAACGCAACCGGCTACGAAGTGCAACGTCTCAAACGCTCGTATGGCACGTCCCGCGCCACTCGCGTGGGGCGACGCCCCGGTCAGAAATCGTCGCCTATGGCACCGCCGCCATCGTGGAACCGATCAGGAGCTAGGGTGCTGAAGCGGGTGATTATCGGATACGGCATCGTGGCCGTCTTCGGAGCCGTCATCCTCGCCGGCCTCGGTGTCGGCTCACCGGACGTTCTCTACCTATTCGTCAACGGCGTGATCGTGATCGCAGCACTGCTTTTCGAGCGGGGACGCTATCGCCCGCCCATGACACCTGGTGGTTCCCGGCAGGAAACCGCTGAACGGTTCGTCGATCCGACCACGGGGCAGCTCATGAAGGTCCGATACAATCCGCAGACTGGAGCCCGGGACTACGTGCCGGTCAAGCCTCCAGCCTGATGCGGACAACCATTCTTTTCCTGTTGGCGATCCTGGCGCTCGTGGCCGGCGCTATCGGCGTCGCCGCATCGCCGCGGTTCCACCCGACCACCGCCGCTCGGCCGTCGCCATCCTCGCTGCTTGTCATCCAGCACCCGACGCCGGCGCCCACGCCAACCCCAAGACCGACTCCAACACCGACCCCGGTTGTCACGCCGAGCGGGACGGTCACCTTCAACGTCCCGGTCTACAAGCAGTTGCGAAACCTTGATTGCGAGACGGCCGCGTTGCAGATGGCGCTGGCGGCCATGGGCCACGTCTACACCCAGAATCAGCTGATTGCCATGCAGCCGCAACCCGACACCCGAGCGCCGGTGATGGGGAAGCTCGCCAACGGCCAGAAAATTGTCGTCCAGTGGGGCAATCCGTACAAGAATTTCGTAGGCAACATCGACGGCGCCGACCTCATTCCCACGGGCTACGGCATCTACTATCCACCGCTCGTTTCGGTGGCACAGTCACATGGAGCCCCGAATGCCGTCGGCGGCGAGGGCGCGGCCGAGGGCTGGACGGCGGCACGGATCTATGCCGAGTTGGCCGCCGGCCACCCGGTCATGGCCTGGACCGAGACGGGATGGGCACGCCCCTATGTTGGCTACTGGACGACGTTCGACGAGAAAATCAAGATCCGATATTCACTGGTCGAGCATGTCGTGACGCTGAGCGGCGTGTCGGCGACGCAGGTCCGGGTCAACGACCCGTGGCACGCCGGAAGTCAGTACTGGTTCAGCAAGGCCGAGTTCGAGCGCTCCTGGGCCGACTTCAACAACATGGCGATCGTCTTCAAGTAGCGGCTCGCTCGCGGCACTCCCCTGCACCCGTGCCTGGGTGCGAACCGGCAATCCGACGAGCTTGATGAATCCGACGGCCGCCTGATGATCGAACTGGTCGCCGGCCGAGTAGGTGGCCAGCGCCGGCTGATACAGCGAGTAGGGGGAAGACCGGCCCACGACCTGGGCACTGCCCTTATGGAGCTTTATGCGAACCTGGCCGGTCACAAGGCCCTGCGTACTGGCAACGTACGCGTCGAGGTCACGACGGTGGGCCGTAAACCACTTGCCCTGGTAGACGAGTCGCGCGTACTCCTGCGCGACCGAGGTCTTGAAATGGGCCACCTCGGCGTCGAGGACGAGCTCCTCGAGAGCGCGATGCGCCGCGTGCAGGATGACGGCCGCCGGCGCTTCGTATACCTCGCGTGATTTGATCCCGACGAAGCGGTCCTCGATCATGTCGATCCGGCCGACCCCGTGGAGACCGCCCAGCCGGTTGAGCTCCGCAACCAGGGGCACCGGGGCGAGCCGAGCGTCATCGATCCCGGTGGGCACGCCGTGCTCGAAGCTGAGCTCGACGAGCGCGGCGCTGGCGGGGGCGGTGTCCACCGACGACGTCCAGAGAAATGCGTCCTCGGGGGGTTTGAGGAGAGCATCCTCGAGGACCCCGGCTTCGATGGAGCGCCCCCAGAGATTCTCATCGATACTGTACGGCGATTGAGGCTTTACCTCAATGGGCAATCCGCGGGCGCGGGCGTAGCCGATCTCCTGCTCCCGCGTCATCGACATGCCGTCGCGGAGTGGCGCCAGCACCTTGAGATGGGGGGCAAGGGCGCCGACGGCTACGTCGAACCGGACCTGGTCGTTTCCCTTACCGGTGGAGCCGTGGGCAACCCAGGTCGCTCCTTCACGGATCGCCACCTCGACCAGGAGCTGGGCAATCAATGGCCTTCCGAGCGCGGTGGCCAGCGGGTACTGACCCTGGTAGAGCGCGCCTGCCTGCAGCGCCGGCCAGCAGAAGTGCTCGATGAAGGGTCGCCGGGCATCAAGCACGATGGCCTGGACGGCGCCCGAGACGAGCGCTCGGTTTCGAATGGCGTCGAGATCGGGCTGGCTTCCCAGATCAACCGTCAAGGCAATCACATCGAAGCCACGGGTCTCGGTCAGCCATCGCACCGCGACCGTCGTGTCCAGGCCGCCGGAATAGGCAAGCACGATCTTCTCTCGCATCAATCCTCCGGCTGAACGTAGGCGCCCAGGCGCGCCAGCCGCTGCGCCAACCCGCCGTATGCGCGCGGTTGGAGCGCGAGCGCGATGAAAATGGTGTCGTCGCCCGCCACGGTTCCCAGCACTTCAGGCCAGGCAGCGCCGTCGATCGCCGAGGCCAGCGGATTGGCGGACCCTGGCGTCGTGGTGAGCACCGCGATTCCCTGACCGCGACGAACCGTCAGCGGGAGATCACGCAGCAGCCGGCGGAGCCGGTCCTCGCGGCCGGCGCTGGATGCGGCGCCGAGGCCGTCTTCGGGTTTGATGTAGTGCCCGTCGGGCCCCGCCACGCGGACCAGGCCGAGCTCGGCAATGTCTCGCGAGACCGTGGCTTGGGTCGTGATGATTCCGGCGCGCTGCAGGCGTTCGACCAGTTCCTCCTGGGTAGCGACCTGGTGCTTCGTGATGATCGAGAGGATCGCCTCCTGCCGCTTACGCTTTGACACGGGCAAGCGCCTCCTTGACGCGCGCCGGTGATGTCCCGCCGATCACGTCGCGTGATTTCAGCGCGCCTTCCAGCGTCAGGTGGTCAACGACATCAGCAGCAAAGAGGCCCGAGAACTGCTGCAGCTCGGCCAGGCTGAAATCCTCGAGGCGGCGATGCGACTCGATGGCTTTCGCCACCAACTGGCCCACGATGCGATGGGCATCGCGAAACGGCATCCCCTTACGCGAGAGATAATCGGCGACCTCAGTGGCGAGGGTGTAACCCGCAAGCGCCGCTGACCGCATCACCTCCCGATCAAAATGAACACCCCCCACCAGGCGCGCCGTCACTTGGAGGCAGGAAAGAGTCGTGTCGACAGCGTCGAACAGGGCTTCCTTGTCTTCCTGCAGGTCGCGGTTGTATGCCAGCGGCAGACCCTTGAGCACCATCAACAGGTTGACGAGGTCGCCGGCCACCCGCCCGCTCTTGGCGCGGATCAGCTCAGCCGCACAGGGGTTCTTCTTGTTGGGCATCATGGAGCTCCCGCTGGCCAGCGAATCGGGCAAGTTTGCAAAGGAGAACTCCGCGCTGGTCCACAGCACGATCTCGCCGCATAGCCGCGACAGATGAATCATCGCTGTGCTACAGGCAGCGATCAGCTCCAGCGCGAAGTCACGATCGGCGACGGCATCGAGGGAATTCGCCGTCGCCGCCGCGAAACCGAGGTCTTCGGCCAAGGCGGTGCGATCGATTGGAAAGCCGCTGCCGGCGAGCGCTCCAGCCCCCAGCGGTGAGACGTCGGCGCGTTTCAGCGCATCGCGGAACCGGCCCTGGTCTCGGCGGAACATCTCCACGTAGGCCAGCAGGTGATGCGCGAGGAGTACGGGCTGGGCCCGCTGCGTATGGGTATACCCCGGCATCACCGTGTCGAGATGCTCCTCGGCGCGGCCGATCAGCACGGACTCGAGCGCGGAAATCGCCTCGAGTAGTTGAGCGCCGGCGGCTTTGACATACAGCCGAAGGTCGGCGGCCACCTGGTCGTTCCGGCTCCGGCCGGTATGCAGTTTTCCTCCCAGGGCGCCAAGTTTTTCGCGAAGCCGTTGCTCGACGGCCATGTGGATGTCCTCAGGGGGAGACGCCCCCACCCGACCCTCCCCGCCAACCGGGGGAAGGTGATCGTCCGAAAATTCCGTCTCGATTTCCTGCAGCGCCTGGTCGATCCGCAGCTGCTCTTCGCCGGTCAACATTTCCAGCGAGCGAGTGAAGCGGTCGATCAGCGGATCCGGTTCCTCGCCAAACCGCCCGCCCCAGGGTTGCTCGCTCAGTGCGCGACCTTCGACATCCGCTTGGCCAGTACCTCCCACGGCAGTCCGGCGATCTGTGCTGCCGGCCCGCACAACTGCTGATTGAAGCTCCTGCTCTGGAGGCCACGGATCTCCGGGAAGAACAGCGAGTGATCGCTGTGCCGCGACTCCAGGTCGATCGTGCCATGGAACAGGACCGCGGTCTCGGTCCCGCTGACATGGGCCTGTGTGGTCTGGATGAAGGCGTCGAGCGCCTCCTTCAGCGGGCTGAACCAGGAGCCGTGGTAAACAAGATAGCCCCACTTCTGGTCGACCAGCGACTTGAACTCCAGCTCCTCCTTGGTCAGGCAGAACTGCTCCAGGTCGTGATGCAGGGCGAGCAACACCGCCGCGGCTGGCGCCTCATACAACTCCCGAGACTTGAGTCCCATGATGCCGTCCTCAAAGATGTCGATCTTCCCGATGCCGTGGCTACCGGCGATGACGTTGAGCTGCGACACGATCTGGGGGAGCGGCAATTCCTTCCCGTCGAGCGCAACCGGAACGCCATGCTCGAAGGTGACGGCGACCTGGGTGGGCTGCGACTCCGCTTTCGAGGGCGCCTTCCACCAGAGCCACGCGCTGTCGGGGATCGGCTGGTTGAGGCCAATCGCGCCCGAGGCCAGGCTGCGGCACCACATCGTCTTGTCGTCGCCGCCCTGCATCACCTCGGTGATCGGAATCCCGAGCTCTTTCGAGAGTTCTTCTTCCTCACCTCGGGTCAAGTCGAAGTCGCGCACTGGCACGAGCACGTCGAGCTTGGGCGCGAAGAGCTTGAACACGTTGTGCATGCGGTACTGGTCATTGCCCTTGCCGCTGCTCCCCTCCATGATCGCGTCGCAGCCAAGCTTGAGCGCCAGCGAGGCAATCTTGGAAGCGATCAATTGGCGGGTCATCGAGGTCGAGACCGGGTAACCCTCGTAGTTCGAGTTGGCCTGGATTGCCTTTGACAGCCAGACGTTGGCGAATTCATCCTTCGCGTCGACGACGATCGGGGTGATGCCGAGTACATTGGCCTTCTGGATGGCAGCCTGCATCTCCTCCTGTCCCTGGCCGACGTCGACCGTGATGGGAAGGAGATCCTGGACGTGGTATTTCTCTTTGGCCAGTACGGCACACAGGGATGAGTCCAATCCGCCGGAATACGCCAGGGCCACCTTTTTCGCCGTCTTGACCGGCGTCCCATCGATCTTCTCCAGTAACTTGCTCTTCAATGCCAGCATGCTGTGGGCCTCCTGCCTCGGGTAATTCGCATAAGTATACGGAAGTCTGTATGATTACGCAACCCCGATGATCGGCATCCTGTGTTCCCGTGTCCGGGTGGAGGAGAAGGCGCTCTTCGAGGCACTCCGGCGCCGCACCATCCCCTTTGAGCGCCTCGACGAGGATCGGGTCCAGTTCGCCATCGGCGACTCGATGCCGCATGACGACGTGGTGCTCGACCGCTCGATCCACCACGGCCGCTCGCTGTATGCGCTGACCCTGCTGAACGCCGCCGGCGTGCCCACCGTGAATCGCGGCCGCGTCGCGCGGATCTGCGGCGACAAGATCCTGACCACCGCGGCCCTATCGCGTGCCGGCCTTCCCGTCCCAAAGACGGTCGTCACCTTCACCCGCGAGGCTGCCCTCGACGCAATCGAGAAAATGGGATACCCGGTGGTGCTGAAGCCGATGGTTGGTTCCTGGGGCCGGCTGCTGGCGAAGATCAACGACCGCGACGCCGCGGAAGCGGTGCTCGAGCACAAAGAAACGCTCGGCTCCTACCAGCACGGCATTTTCTATATCCAGGAGTTCGTCAACAAGCCCGAGCGGGACATTCGCGCCATCGTCGTTGGCGACCGAACCATCGGCGCCATCTACCGGCGCTCGGAACACTGGATCACGAACACGGCACGGACGGGCCAGGCTTTTGTCTGCGAGGTCACCCCGGAGATGGATCAACTCTGTCGCAAGGCCGCGGCGGCGGTGGGTGGCGGTTTCCTCTCGGTTGACCTGCTGGAGCACGAGCGCGGGCTGCTCGTCAACGAGCTCAACTACACCCCGGAGTTCCACGGCTTCATGCGCGCCACCGGCCTTCCGGTGGCCGATCTCGTCATCGATTATGTCCAGCAGGTCGGCGCGACCCGTGCGGTGGCTTGACATGGACGCCGATGGCGGGTATCGTTCCCGCCAACAAGTGCATACGTAAAGGCGTCGATGAGGGCGAGTACGCGGACGCTGGGACGACAGAGAACCTCTGGCAGCTGAGAAGGAGGGTCCAGGGCACCGCCGAAAAAGGCCTCGGAGCCGCAGGTCGAACCGGAGCGATCCGCAGTAGGCCGAGCCGGATGGCCCCCGTGAACGGGCTGGAGTCTTCAGGCGCGATCGCTGCGGACTCGAAGAGGCCGGCCGCGCAAGCGGTCGGTGAAGTCGGGTGGTACCACGAAAGAAAGCCTTTCGTCCCGGTGGACGAAGGCTTTTTATTTTTCGGAGGTGCCATGACCATACGAGCGTTCAAGATCATCGAGTCGACGCTCCGAGAGGGCGAGCAGTTTGCCCCCGCCCACTTCACCACGGCGCAAAAGATAGCGATCGCCGAGATGCTCGACGAGTTTGGTGTCGAGTACGTCGAGCTGACCTCGCCCTGCGCCTCACCCCAGTCGGAAGCCGACCTGCGGACGATCGCGGCGCTCCCTCTCCGGGCCCGGGTTCTCACCCATGTCCGCTGCCATCTCGATGACGCTCGCGTGGCGGTGGACGCCGCCCCGGACGGCATCGATGTTCTCTTCGGCACATCGTCCGCCATGCGGACCTTCTCGCACGGCAAGAGCGTCGACGAGATCATCGAGACGGGCGCGGAAGTCGTTCGCTACATCCAGGGTCAGGGACTCGAAGTGCGATTCAGCAGCGAAGACTCATTCCGCTCTGAACCGCGCGACCTGCTGCGCGTCTACCAGGCGATCGACCGGCTGCACCCGCAGCGTGTCGGCCTCGCCGACACCGTCGGTATCGCGACCCCGAACCAGGTCTTCGAGCTCGTCTCGATGGTTCGCAAGGCGGTCGACTGCGACATCGAGTTCCACGCTCACAACGACACCGGCTGCGCGATCGCCAACGCCTTTGCCGCGCTCGAGGCTGGTGCCACGCATATCGACACGACCGTGCTCGGCATCGGCGAGCGCAACGGCATCGTGCCGCTCAGTGGCATGATCGCCCGCCTGCTGAGCGTGCGGCCCGACCTGGTCGCGCAATACCGGCTCGAGATCCTTCCCCAACTGGACCGGATGGTGGCCGACATGGTCGGGATCGCCGTGCCCTTCAATGCCGCCATAACCAGCGAGACGGCCTTCCATCACAAGGCTGGCATGCATACCAATGCGGTGCTGCGCAATCCGTCGAGCTACGAGATCTTCGACCCGGCGCGCTTCGGGCGCGAGCGGACGGTGATGACCGGCCATCGACTGACTGGCCGCCACGCCATCGCCAGCCGGGCGACGGCGCTGGGGCTGACGCTGACCGACCACGAAGTGCGCACCCTCACCAACGAAGTCAAGCGACGAGCCGATGCCGGCCCGTTGAGCAACGACGAACTCGACGACCTGCTCCGGGGTTCGGTCCCCGCATAGGAGAGAAACAATGGGAACGCTGACTGAAGAGATCTTCTCGCGACGGCTGGACCGGCCGGTGCGCGCCGGTGAGATCGTGGTCGCGCCGGTGGATTACGCGATGGCCCACGACGTCACCGGTCCGCTGGCGATCGAGGCCTTCCGTCATCTCGACGTGCCGCTCTGGGACCCGGAACGGGTGATCCTCGTCTTCGACCACATCCTGCCGGCGAACACGATCGCGGCCGCCGGTTTGCACAAGCTGGTTCGCGACTTCGCCGCCGAGTACGGCGTCACCCACGTCTTCCAGGAAGGCATCTGCCACCAGCTGATGGTGGAGAAGGGTTTCATTCGTCCTGGCGGCATCGTGGTGGGTGCCGACTCGCACAGCACCACCTACGGCGCACTCGGTTGCTTCGCCGCCGGCTTTGGTTCGACGGATATCGCTGTCACGTTCGCCACCGGCCGGACCTGGTTCCGCGTGCCGGAAACGATCCGCATCAACCTGCGCGGGTCGCTGCCACCCGGCATCTTTCCCAAGGATCTCGCGCTAAAGGTGATTCGCATGCTGGGCGCGGAGGGTGCCAATTACCTGGCGGTGGAGTGGGGAGGTGAGGCGGTCGAGGCCATGAGCGTGGACGAACGCCTCACACTCGCCAATCTGACGGTGGACTTCGGGGGCAAGGCCGGGCTGTGCGAGCCAGATGAGCACACGCGGGCCTATCTCGGCGAGGCGGAGGTGTTCGACCTGCACCCGGTCACGCCCGTGTATCGCAGCCTTATCGAGGTCGACGCGGAAACGCTGGAACCGCA
>VBHC01000137.1 GCA_005889535.1 Chloroflexota bacterium | reverse complement strand
GTAGATGTCGACCGCCAGCATGGCGACCGCGATGTAAGGAGCGAAGATGAACGATGCCACGATCGGGGCGATCAGGATCGTCCAGGTGAGGGCGCCGGGCGCCACCTCCAGGGCACGCTGGACGCGCCGCTGGCCCCCGCTCAGGGATGCCGTCTTTGCCACCTCGCTCTAGGCTAGAGTAACGGGGGCGCTGGCATCGGCCCCTATTTGGCGTTATACTGGGGGCCGGGTTAGACAGGTTCGACGATTCGGCCTGTCCGACGCACCGCCGAAGGGGTGGCTAGCTGTCGGCCCACCTGTTGAGCCAGGTCCAATCTTATGCGCCACAAGGAGCGCCCTTGACCTTACGGTTGCCGCCTGTTGTCGCGGGGTCGCCGTTTGCCCACCGCGCCCCCGACATCACTGCGGTGCGGCTGAACGTCTGCGGCGCGCCGCAGAGCCAGGCTGAGACGTTGCTCGACCACCTCGGCCAGGATGCCCTGATGGCCCTGCTGACGGAAGCCACCGAGGGTGACGGGTACGTGGACATCAAGCACGCACCGGTGCGCTACACCCTGAACCTCCAGAAGCGGACGGATACCAGCATCGAGCGCTTCGGACTCGTCGGGCAGCTTTTCGGTGTGCCAGGCCGTGACATCGCGTTCGTGGTGGAGCGCGTCCAGCCTGATCCCGATCCCACAAAGGATGCCGGCGACGTGCTCACGATCGAGCTCGCCGAGGCGGCGCTGCAGGACGCCACTTACGTGCCGGAAGAAGACTGGGTCCGCAGGCAGCTCACGGCGCTCGAGGAGGCCGCGCAGCTGCCCCTGGTGCTGGCCGGCCAGGCCTTTGCCAACCACGAACGGCAGTGGCTCGCCTGGCAGGCCGAGCAGGATGCCCGGCCCTACGAGGTGGAGACCGAAGGCGTGATCTGCAGCAAGTGCGAGAACCTGCAGCCCAACGGCGTCAAATGCGGCGTCTGCGGGGCGACCAACGGCGACCGGAGCGCCGGAGCTTTGATGGTGCTGAGCCGCCGCGGCGGATTCAAGGAAGGTGACCGCGTCGTGATCCGCACCGTCCATGGCGCGGACCGCGAAGGTACCCTGCTTCGCGGGGAAGGCGGTGGCCGCCGGTGGCTGGTCAAGCTGCGCGAGGAGGGCGTCCTCGGACCAGGAACGGTTCGACCCCAGCCGATCACCGCCGTCGTCGAGGTGCAGCAACGCACCTTGAACGGATTTGCGGCAGGCGACATCAGCCTGCGCCGGGTGGCCGCCCTTCTGATCGCGCCCGACGAGGTGCTGTCTCCCGGGACGGGAGACCTGCAGCCCTTCGACGAGCGCCTCAATCCCAGCCAGCAGCAAGCCGTGCGGAGTGCGGTCAACCTCTTCCCCGGCAGCATGCAACTGGTGCAGGGGCCGCCGGGAACGGGGAAGACGACCTCCATCGTCGAGACCGTGCGTCAGCTGGTGGCGCGCGATCCGAACGTCCGTATCCTGATGACGTCGCACGCGAACACGGCAGTCGACAATGCCCAGGAGCGGCTGCAGGGCCTCGACTCGCTCCGGATGGTGCGCATCGCCGAACCGGAGAAGGTCGACCCGAAGTTCCGGCCCAGCATCGTGGAGGCCGACGACCCGCGAGTGCGCAACGCTCACGTCGTCTTCGGAACCGTGAACCGGATCGCGCTCGCCTGCAAGGAAGCCGAGATGTTCGACTGGCTCATCCTCGACGAGGCGAACAAGGTCCGCTTCACCGAGACGCTGCCGCTGTTGCGGCTCGCGCCGCGCTGGCTGCTGGTGGGCGACCACCGCCAGCTGCCGCCGGTTCTGGACGAGAGTGCCGCGGCCTTCCCCGTCGACGAGGATGAGGCGAAGTCGATGGTCCGGGACGCCAGCTTCTTCGAGTTGAGCTGGGCGGTCGTTCCCGAGACCAACCTGGTGATGCTCGATGAGCAGTACCGGATGGCGGCCCCCATCGGGAGTTATGTGTCGGTCGCCTCTTACGATGGCCGGCTGCGCAACTCGCCCGAGATGGCCGCCCTCCGCTCGCCGCTGCCATGGCCGTTCAACCGAAACCTGACCTGGTTGACGATCCGCGGGCGGGAGAAGAAAGGTGGGTCCGGCAGTATCTCGAACCGCGCCGAGATCGAGGCGGTGGGCCGCGTCGTCCGCCACCTCCAGCGGCTCGGCCTGGAGCAGTTGCGGGTGGCGGTCATTGCCATGTACCAGGACCAGGTCACCCAGTTGCGGCGCGAGCTTCGGATGGTCGCCCTCCCCGGACTGGCGGTCGACACCGTCGATGCGTTCGAAGGCGAGGAGGCGGACGTGGTCATCCTCAGCCTGGTGCGCAGCAACGAGGCGGAGCGGATTGGCTTCCTGAAGAAGGCGCAGCGGTTGAACGTCGCCATCTCTCGCGCCAAGCAGTTGCTGGTGGTGGTCGGCGATATCGAAACCATGACCGGCCGGGAAGGCCAGGACCTGTACCGGCCGCTGCTGGAGCACGTCGAGCGCGAGGGCCGGGTGGCGGGTATCGGCGCGCTCCACGCCATGGACGCTGCCGTGGGTGGCCGGCGACGCGGCGATCGTCGGCGGCAACGCCCCGCCGGTGCGCCGGTCGGGCGACCGCGGCGGCGCCGGCGCGGGTATGGTCCCCGCCCGGTGACACCCGCCGCGCCGGTGGCCGGCAACGGCACCGAGACGCCGGAAGCGCCGGTCGCCGAGAATGGGTCGGCCGCGCCGCGGAAGTTTCGCCGCCGGCGGGGTCGGCGCCGCGGCGGATTCTCACCCGCCAACGGCTCCCAGGGTGCATCGCCCGACGGTGGCGCACCGGTCCCTTCCGAGCCGGCGCCCGCGACGCAACCTGAGACCGCGGCACAGGCTGTCGAGCGGAGCAGCTGAGCGCGACCTACGACCCAGCCGGCGCCGTGACCGGCGCCGGGCTTGCGCAGGACAAACTCGATCTCGCCGATTGGCGGCGCCGGGTGGGCGATCTGTACCGGCTGTCCGGCCCGGACACGCTGCGGCGATTCCGCCAGGGTCGTGACGAACTGCTTCGCAACCATCCCCAGTCTCCCCTTGCGCTTCAGGCACGACAGCGCTTTAACGGCCTGCGCTACTTCGATCCGGATCCGGCCGCGAAGGGCCGCTGCCGCCTCGAGCCGGCCGACCCAGGCGATCCGCTGGAGATTGATACAGGTGGTGAGGATGGCGTAATCACCTACCGGCGGACCGGCCGGCTAGCTTTTGTGTTCAACGGCCGGCCTTGCACCCTCACCGTCTTCAGCCTGGTGGGGTACGGCGGCGACACGGTCAAGAACACGGACGGCCTTTCCCTCGAGCTCACCGCCGGCTCATCCGACGTCACGATCGACTTCAACTACGCCTACAACCCCTCATGCGCCTACGACGCGCGCTGGGCCTGCCCCCTCGCGCCCCGCGAGAACTGGCTGCCGGTGCCGGTGCGCGCCGGTGAGAAGGTGTTTTCGTGAGCAAGACCGCGCTGATCACGGGGGCCTCGGGTGGGATCGGCTACGAGCTCGCCTTGCTCTGTGCGCGCGATGGCTTCGACTGCATCCTGGTGGCGCGGAGCCGCGACAAGCTCGACGAGCTCGCCGCCCGGCTGGAGAGCGAGTTTCGGGTCAAGACGCTGGTCGTCGCCAGGGATCTCGCCAAGCCGACCGCCGTGGACGAGATCTACGAAGAGGTCAGTGCCGCGTCGATGTCCGTCGACGTACTGGTCAACAATGCCGGCTTTCCTGTTTTCGGACTGTTCACGCAGACGGATCTGCGGGTCGAGCTCGAGATGTTGCAGGTGAACGTGGTCGCCCTCACGGCGCTGACCAAGCTCTTCCTCCATAGCATGGTCGAGCGGCGCGCCGGCCGAATCCTCAACCTCGCGTCGACGGCAGCATTTGAGCCAGGTCCGTTGATGGCGGTGTACTACGCCAGCAAGGCCTACGTCCTGTCGTTCTCGGAGGCGCTGGCGAACGAGCTGCATGGTACCGGGGTCACGGTGACCGCGCTCGCCCCTGGGCCGACGCGGACCGGCTTCCAGAAGCGCGGGGTGATGGAAGACTCGCGACTGGTGCAGGGCCAGATCGCCGACGCGAGGTCGGTGGCGGCGGCTGGCTACCGCGGAATGATGAGCGGCAAGACCATCGTGATCCCGGGGTTCACCAACAAACTGATCCCCTGGGTTGTCCGCGTCTCACCGCGCGGCGTCGTCACCAGAGTGGTACGCCGGATGCAGGAGCGCGTCAGGACCTGATCGCACTCAGTCCGAGCGGTGGAAGCTGGCCCTGAGGTGCTGGGCCAGGGGAGCACCTTCCATTCCCATCTTCAACTCGTAACGAAGGGTCTCATCATCGAGCCAGAGTGACCGGCTGATCGACGTGACCGGCTTGGCCGTCGGGGTGCGACCAACGCTGGCGCACTCGACGTCGATGCGCATCCCATCGACCCGGCCGAGCGAGATCTCGGCGAATCCGATCGGCTGGGCGATCACGAATTCGACGCGGCCGTCACCGACGAGGCGCAGGTAACCGGCCTCGCCGTGCATCGGCTGGCCCGAATCGATCGCCTCGGTCCGTTGTGTGTAGATGAGGAACGCCTTGCCGTTGTGGGTGAAGCGAATTTCCTCTCGATAACGGAAGGGCCTGATAGTCGGGAACTGGCCTTCACCCTCGCCACGCCAGGTTCCGAGCAGAAACGCGACCGGCGTGAGCGCCGGGTTCAGGTCCGTGCCGATCATCGACTCAATGGTAGAGGCTGAAATGCCCTCGGCAGGACTCGAACCTGCGACGCCCGCCTTAGGACGGCGGCGCTCTGTCCACTGAGCTACGAGGGCACGGAGGCAGTGCGCATTGGAGAGGGTATCATTGCCTTCTGCCGCTCGGGGCGTAGCTCAGCCAGGTTAGAGTGCACGGTTCGGGACCGTGAGGTCGGTGGTTCAAATCCACTCGCCCCGACATCACTTTCGTATCCGGAATCCAGCAGGTTCTCGATGCGGTTTCGGGTTCAGTCCAGCAGGAGCCAATTCGAGATGACCGGCAGAACCCTGTTCGCCATGCTGATGTTCGCCGGCATCGTGGTGGCCGTGATGTGGTTCTTCGTCCTGCCAGCCCTGACGACCTTCAGGCCGACGCTGCCCTGATCACCCGGTCGTCAGCAAGGCGATGCCGCCCACGATGGCAACGGCGCCCGCCATCCGAATCCATGCGCCGCGGCGCTCCCGCAGTCCCCAGATGCCCCAGGCCGTCACCAGCACGATCGCCGACTCCCGCAAGGGAGCCACGAGCGCGAGCGGGGCAACGCTCAGGGCGACCAGGATCATGAAATACGCCGCGGTCATCAGCACGCCGACCAGGAGTGACCTGGCGGGCGCAATGGTCAACCGCGCCTCTGGGATTTTCATCGCGGTCGCGTACCCGAGCAGGAAGACTGCCGTAAACAGCCAGAGCACGCCTGCATAAAGCCAGGCCGGGCCGAGCCGCACCCCAATCCGGTCGAGCGAGCTGTAGGCCGCAATCAGGACGCCGGTCATCAACGCGGGAATCAGCGCGGCTCCGGCCGGGGCGGGCCGCCGGACCGCCCAGATGCCGGCCAGCAAACAGATGATGCCGGCGGCCGCAGCCGGGTGCAGGCGCTCACCCAGGAGCAGCAGGCCGACGCCCACGGCGAGCAGCGGCGCCGTCCCCCTGGCGATCGGGTAGACGACCGAAAGGTCGCCCCGTCGATAGGCGGTCGACAGCGCGATGAAGTAGAGCAGCTCGAGGGCAGCTGATCCCATGGCAACCAGCCAGGCCAGCGGGGTCAAACCCGGTCTCCCCTGCCAGAGCCAGGCGGCGGCCACCACCGGCAGTGAGATCGCGGCGCTGAGACTGACCGCCCGCGTGGCCAGACCCAGCGGATGCTCCGACGCCTTCAGCAGCGCGTTCCAGGCGGCGTGCAGGACGGCCGCGACCAGAACCAGTGGAATGACCGCCAGAGGCACGGGGCGAGTCTATCGAGGCGGCGACCACGGCGACGGCGGCCACGTCGACACCTCCATCGATAGTGATACTCTTGATATCAGGTATGGCGGCACGAAAAGCCAAACCCAGCCGAGCCCCGCGCGCCATCTGGAGCGGCACGATCTCGTTTGGCATGGTCAGCATCCCGGTGCAGCTCTACACCGCCACCCAGTCGCACGACGTCCACTTCCACCTGTTGCACAAGGGATGCGGCGCTCGACTCAAGAATGTCCGCTGGTGTCCTCGCCACGAAAAAGCCATCCCGTGGGATGACGTCGAGCGCGGCTTCGAGTACACGAAAGGGAAGTACGTACCGATCAGCGAGGACGACCTCGAACACCTCCCGGTGAAGACTGTCCACACCGTCGAGATCTCTGACTTCGTCAGGCTGGAGGAGGTCGACCCAATCTACTACGACAAGGCCTATTACCTCGCACCGGAGGAGACGGGGACCAAGGCGTTTGCGCTGCTGCGACAGGCTCTTCAGCAGACCGGTCGCGCGGCGGTGGCCAAGGTCGCTATTCGCGACAAGGAAAACCTCTGCCTCGTTCGCCCCTATGAGGATGTCCTGTCGATGGAGACGATGTTCTATGCGAACGAGATCCGAGCGACCGACGAGATCGCGACGAATGGGGCGAAGGTCTCCCCCAAAGAATTGCAGATGGCGGTGTCGCTGGTCGAGAATCTCAGCGACAGCTTCGATCCCGAGCGCTATGAGGATGAATACCAGGCCGCGTTGAAGAAGGTGATCGGCGCGAAGGTCGAGGGCGCGCCATTACCCGAGACGCCAACCGAGAGCGGCACGAAGGTCGTCGACCTGATGGAAGCGCTTCGCGCCAGCGTGGAGGCGACGAAGAAGAAAAGCGGCGCAACCCAAGGCAAAGCGTCGAACGCCGGCCGGCGCACCTCACAAAGGCGGCGTAAGACGGCGTAGGCCGCCGGCTGACTTGTCGAACCGGGAACCTATGGCCAGAAGAGATGGCCGATGAGCATCCCGATGACGACGGCGACGACGTAGCTGAAGCGAGGGTAGGCGCGCATCAACGACCGGATGAGGTTGGTCAGCGGATCCTGGCCCTTGCCGAGGGCAATCGTCTCGCTCAGCATGATGACGAAGAGCACGCCGACAAAGATGGTGACGAGCAGCGAAAGGACGGCGCCCGCACTAATTTGCAGCACGTCGACCTGTTAGCTCACGCCAGCGCCGCGGCGCCGGCGCGAGGGCTCCGGTGGCAGGGCCCCAGAGAAAGTGCCCGAGCGTAATTCCTACGAGGATGGCAACCGCGAAAATCCAGCCCGGAAACGCGTGAACGGCCTCTCGAAAGTAGTCGCTGATTGGCTTATTACCGGTGAACAGCGCCCATGTCTCGAAGGCCATCAGCAGAAAGACGGCGCCGACGAATGCCGTCACCAGGAACGAAAACAGGTTACCTCGATTGAGAATCATCGACGGGCGGCGGCGCCCTCAACCTCCGCCGGGACCCGCTGGATCGCCGCGACGAAGGAAGACGGGGTCAGCACGCCGTAGAAGCGATCGCCATCGACGACCGCCACCCAGTTCGCCTGGTGGATCAGCATCTGCGAGAAGGCATCGTACAGGGTGCGATCCGCCGGCACCGTCGCATCCAGCGGGCGGGCCCGCTCACTGACAGCCCCGTTGCCCTCGATCTGGTTGCCGTCGAGCTCCCCGACCGGGCGGCCGTCGCGGTCGAGGACCATCAGCCGCCTCCACTTCCCATCCAGCCGGCTGCGCGCATCGGCCAGCGACTCATCGGGATGGACGATCGGAGGTCGCTCCAGGGCGTTGAGGTCGATTGGGGTGACCGAGAGCCGTTTCAAGCCGCGGTCTGGCCCGAGGAGATCGATGACGAGGTTGGAGGCGGGCTTCGCCAGGATGGCGGCCGGCGTATCGTACTGCTCGAGCCGGCCCTGATTCATGATGGCGATCCGGTCGCCCAGCTTGATCGCCTCGTCGATGTCGTGGGTCACGAATACGACGGTTTTGCGTACCTCTCGCTGGATGCGCAGAAATTCGTTCTGCAGGCGCTCCCGCGCAATCCGGTCGATGGCTCCAAACGGCTCATCCATGAGCAACACCGGGGGATCGGCCCCGAGTGCCCGGGCCACGCCGACCCGCTGTCGCTGCCCGCCGGAGAGCTGGTGCGGGTAGCGGCGCCCGAAACCGCGCGGGTCGAGCCCGACCAGCTCGAGCAGCTCGTTGACCCGCCGCGCGGTCCGATGCTTGTCCCAGCCCAGCAGGCGGGGCACGGTGGCGACGTTGTCGGCAATCGTGAGATGCGGGAACAGGCCAACGTTTTGGATCACGTAGCCCATCCGCAGGCGCAGGGTCACGGGGTCGATATGGGTGACGTCCTGGTCATCGTGGAGGATGCGACCGCTGCTCGGCTCGATCAGCCGGTTGATCATTTTGAGCGTCGTCGTCTTGCCGCATCCCGATGGCCCGACCAGCATGGTGAGCTGTCCGGTGTGGAAGTCGATAGTCAGGTCGCGCACGGCGACCTGCGCCCCGTAGTGCTTACTGACCCCTTCCAGCCGAATCATTAGAAACTTCTACTCTAAATTGCGGGGCGGCGGGTCGGCTGCTAGCATCGGCGAATGCTGGCCACCGGGGTCCTCGGGGCAGCGGACGATCCATGGATCCGGTGGGACTGGGTTTCCGGCCACACGCAGGTCATCCGAGCCGCCCTGCTGCAGCACATCGAGCTGACGATGATCGCCGTCATCATTGGACTGGTCATCGCCGTCCCCCTCGGCCTGGTCGCCTGGCGGCAGCGATTCCTGCGCGGCCCCATCTTCTCGGTCACGGGCATCCTCTATACGATCCCCTCGCTCGCGCTCTTCGCCATCCTGATTCCGTTCACTGGCTTGACCCTCCTCACCGCGGAGATCGGGCTCGTCAGCTACACCTTGCTCATCTTGATCCGGAACATCGTCGTGGGAATGGATTCGGTTCCGGCTGAGATTCGAGAGGCCGCCCGGGGGATGGGGTTCCGTCCGTTGGCTCAGCTCTGGCAGGTCGATCTCCCGCTGGCGCTGCCCGCGATTATGGCCGGCATTCGGATCGCCACCGTGACCACCATCGGATTGGTGACGGTCACGGCGCTGATCGGTGAGGGTGGTCTGGGGAGCTTGATCCTCGACGGGCTGATCCGTGATTTCAAGTCTCCATTGATCGTGGGGACGGTTCTTTCCGTCGCCCTGGCGATTGTCGCCGACGTCAGCCTGGCCGGCGCGCAGCGTGTGGTCACGCCGTGGGCCCGTGGCAGGGTCCGCGCATGAATTTTCTCGGGCAGGTGCTGCAGTGGTTCCTGGACGGCACGCACTGGCAGAGTGACCAGGGCATTCCGAACCGGCTGCTCGAGCATGTGTCGATGTCGGCGGCATCGCTGCTGGCCGCGGCGGCCATCGCCTTGCCGATCGGCATCGTCCTCGGCCACTACGGACGCGGCGGGAATCTGGCCATCAACATTTCCAACGTTGGCCGGGCGGTCCCGTCGTTCGCCCTGCTGGTGATCGCAGTGCAGCTGGTCGGCATCGGCCCGGCACCGGCTTTCCTGGCCCTGGTCGCGCTGGGGATTCCGCCGATCGTGACCAATAGCTACGTGGGCATGCAGGAAGTCGATGCGGACATCCGGGAGGCCGCCAGGGGGATGGGGATGCGCGGCGGGGCCGTCCTCTGGAAAGTCGAGCTGCCGATTGCGATGTCCTTCATCATGGCCGGGCTGCGGACCTCGGCAGTCAACATCGTGGCGACGGCGACCCTGGCGGCGCTGGTCGCCTGGGGAGGGCTTGGCCGGTTCATCGTGGACGGGCTGGCCCAGCGCGACGTCGTCCAGCTCTTCGCCGGAGCGCTCCTGGTGGCGCTCCTTTCGATCGCGGTCGAGCTGGGCATGACCATGCTTCAACGTGTCACGGTTCCCCGCGGACTTCGGGTCCGCGAGTTCGCACAGGAGGAGGTAACGGCAGGACCAGCGCCCGTAATGTTGACGACGTAATCGGTTGGTATTTGGGAGGTGAAGTCGGAATGCGAATGGAGCGAATCTTCGTGCTCGGCGCCAGCATGGTGGCGCTGGCACTCGTCACGACCTCGTGCGGATCGACAGGTGGGCCCTCCAGCTCGAGCCCGGGTCCGATCGCCAGCAAGATGACCCTGGGGGGACCCCCGGAATGCCCGACCCGGCCGTTCTGCGAGGCCGGTCTGATGTCGAAATATGGGTTGCATTTCAAAGCCTTCAAGGCCCTCGATGCCGGCGGGCCGCTGACGAAGGCGGCGCTGGATCGTGGTGATATCGATATTGGCTTGATCTTCTCGAGCGACAGCGCCTACTCGACCGGCAAGTACGTCCAGCTCGAGGACGACAAGCACCTGCAAAACGCCGACAACGTCGTACCGCTGATCAAGACCAGCAAGGCCAACGCGGACGTCACGGCACTCTTGAATGACATCGACAGCAAGCTCACGACCCAGGACCTGATCGCCCTGAACAAGAGTGCCGACGTCGACAAGCAGGACCCCGACGTGATCGCCAAGAAATGGCTGACCGATCACAGCTACGCCACGTCGGCCTCCGGCGCCTCGAAGGGCACGCTGACGGTCGGTGCCCTCAACTTCCCCGAAAGCGCCATCATCGCCCAGATCTACGGCCAGGCACTGAAGGGAAAGGGCTACACCGTGAACTTCAAGCTCAACCTGGGCGCTCGCGAGGTCGTCGAGCCGGCGCTCGAGCGCGGCGACATCGACCTCTTTCCAGACTACGCCGCGACCGAGCTCGAGTTCCAGAACAAGGGGAAAGGTGAGGCCACGCCTGACGCGACCGCCACGGTCGCCAAGCTGAACACTTACCTCGGCCCGAAGAACCTCAAGGCACTCGATGCCTCGCCCGCCGTCGATCAGAACGCTTTCGCCGTTCTCAAATCCGGCACCTACGGCAAGTACACGAAACTTTCGGACCTCGCCGGAACCGCCTAGCGCTTAGCGGTCGCGTGGCCTCGCCATCGGGCGGGGCCACCGGCCCTTTCTCAGCTAGAGCTCGTCAGCCCTTCCAGTCGACGAGGAATTCCTTCTCTTTCTCCTCGACGCGCGCCCCGATCATCGGATGAAGCTCGATCGCCGGCGAGTATCGGCTGGCCGGGACGGTCCGGCCGAGAGCTTCGGCCATGGCGCGCACATAGTGCGGCGAACCTCCGCAACAGATCCCGATGTAGTTGACGCCCAGGGCTTTGGCGCGGGCCGCGTAGGCGGCCATCTCGAAACGCGTACAGAGAAAGGACTCGAGCGCGATCGGAAAGACACGCGTCCCATCGTCGGTTTTCAATGACTCGAACGTCGGCATCTCGGGACTCGTTTTGTAGGGGACCGGCTGAGCCGCGACGTAACCGCTGACCCGGCGGCGCACCTGTTCGATGATCGGGAGCATGGTGGCCGGCCCTCGGTCACAGTTCAGCCCGACGATGTCGGCCCCATGGTCGGCCAGGATCTTGCAGGCATCGACATGGTCATAGCCATCCCAGGTCTGGTGTGGGCGGGTCGACGCCAGCGTCACCATGGCGGGTAGACCGAGCTCCTTGATCACCTGGAGAGCGATCAGCGATTCGCCCAGGTAGTCGTTCGTTTCGGCAATGACAAAGTCGATGCCCTCCTCGACGGCCCATGACAGCTGCTCCTCGTACATCCGGCGGACTACCTTCGTGGAAGCCTCTTTCTCTTTGGGATCGTAGGCCCAGGTGTTGCAGATGTCGCCTGCCACCAGGGCATCACCCTCGCGAGCCACTTCGTTCGCGAGCCGAACCGCCTGCCGGTTCATGGCCTCGAGGTCGTTTTCCCGGCCGACCGTCTTCAATTTCTGGCGATGGGCATAGTAGGTGAGCGCCACCATGACGTCGGCACCGGATCGAAGAAATTCGCGATGCAGCTCGCGCAGGGCATCCGGGAAATCGAGGACGACCTCGGGCACGTACGGACCCGCTTTGATGTAGCCGCGCCGTTCGAGCTCGAAAACGTACCCTTCGGCGCCCACCACGACGTCGGTCTTCAACCGCTCGAGGATGCCGCGTTTACTCCTGCCCGGCATGACTCCTCACAAAACGCTCCGGGGTAAACCGGGAAATATCCTCGCGCGAGGTGCCGTCAAACGCCAGTTCCGACAGCGTGCGGCCAATGATCGGCGCGAACTTGTAGCCGGTGCCCCGCCAGCCGGTTCCGATCGACGCACCGGGCACTCCCGGGATCGGACCAAGGATGAAGTTGTCATCTGCGACCAGATCATACGAGCATTGGTCCACCCCTTCGACATCGAGGACGCGGGCGTCCGCAAGCGCCGGCATGCACTGCGAAACAAAGCTCTGCACGCTGGTGACCGACGTCGTCTGCCGCCGGACGTCCGGCGGGTTGTAGTAGCCGATCTTGACGCCCGGGGTCTTCCCTTCCAGCATCGGGTGGCCGTAGATGCCGACGTCGAGATACGCGAAGACGGGTAGTCGAGCCGGCGTGAACTGCCCACGCTGTTCCGGCGACGGAACGAAGTATTTCGATTCACTGGGCCGGTCCGGCCGCAGTGGAAGCTGGAGCTGGCAACCGTCGATCCTGGCCAGCAGATCGTTGGAGCCGAGCCCGGACGCGATCACGAGGCGGTCGGCCAAGCGTTCGCCTGCCGCGGTTTCGATGACGATTCGGCCAGCTCGCCGGTGGATCCGCTCCACGGGCGTCGCCTGCTCGAGGGTTACCCCGGCTGTCTGCAACCGGGCGAGCAGGCTGGCCGTGATTGGCGGCACATAGAGAAGCCCGGCCTCGACGTCCAGCCGGCCGATATCGGCATCGAACTGGGGGAAGCGCTCGCGCAGGCCGCCGCGGTCGAAGGCGTGGGTGCGCAGACCAAGACCGTGCAGCACCCGATGGCTCTGCTCCGCGTAGGTCTGCGAGAGATCCGGCGTCACGCTCACTCTGGCGATATTGAGGCAGCCGCATTCGATCAGAAAGGGCTCCCTCGATTCCGCCTGGAAGTCGAGCCAGAGCTTTCGCGCCTCGAATGCCAGCCGGGCGTAAAACGGATCCAGGTAGTCATTGCGGATCGATCGGGTCAGACTGAAGGACGCGGCTCGTGAGTCCCCGATCCGCCAGGGTTCGAGAACAAGGATCCTCCCCTTTTGCCGGCTCCCGAACAACGCCGTGAAGAGGCCGATGACCCCGGCGCCGATGATCGCCAGGTCATAGGCGGCCTCAGCCACGGGCTAATTCGCAGGGCTCCGGGGTCGGCGGCGCGGGGCTCAGCCGGCGAGCCGGTCGATATTCGGGATCAAATGGGGACCGTCCGGCCCGTCGGGCTGACCGTCGGGCCGCGTGCAGTATCTCGGATAGTGGGCGCGGTAGCCGACCAACCATCCGGCAGGGGCCAGCGCGAGCAGACCGAGCCGGAGCCAGTGCGGTTGACCCAGCGGACGCGTTTCCCGGCGATAGGCGGCGGTGATGACGGCCCACTGCAGGACATTGCGAACCCCACGAAGGTGGTGCTTGCCATCCCGGGCCAGACCGAAGGTGGTTTCCGAGAACTCCTGCTTGAGCAGGCCCGGCCGGAATTCAACGATCAGGTGAGCCTCGACGTCACCCGCGTTCCACAGGCAATGCGGGGTACCCGGTGGGACCGTCAGCGTGTGGCCAGGTCCGAGCTCGAACGGCTCCCCATCGATTGAAAACGAGGCATTCCCCGAGACAACCGTGAATTGCGACTCCTGAACCGGGTGAAGGTGGGGAACGCCGACGCTTCCGCCCGGCACGAGCCACGACTCGTATTGGACGAGCGCACCATCGGTTTCCGGAGCCGTTTTCAGGAACCGGATACGCTCGCCATGGAGCGGATTTTCAATTATCGGGCCGGCGATGGGCGGCGTCACCTCACAAACGAGTGTTTTGCGGAGTATGCCAGAACCGACCCCCCGGCGCAAGAAATCCCGACACGCTGTGCGATACTGCCGTCAACTCCGCCGTGAGAACGCTTGTTTTCGCGAATTTTCTGGCGCCGAACATGATCTCGACCTATACCGACATCGCCCGGCAGGTCGGTCAACGGCTCGGCATGCCGGCGACGCTGGTCGAGGGGGTTTCCCTCGATCAGCTGCGGCAGGCCACCGTCGACGTCGCGTTCCTCTGTGGCCTTCCCTACGTGCGCCTCCTCAAGGAGCAGCCCGGAATGCTTCGCCTCCTGGCGGCGCCGGTTCTGGACGAGCCGCGCTACCACGATCGCCCGGTCTACTTCTCCGACGTCATCGTGCGGCAGGACAGTCCGAGCCGGTCGTTCGCCGAGCTGCGCGGCCGGAGCTGGGCTCACAACGTCGAGGACTCCTATTCGGGCTGTTTCGTTACCCGCTACGAACTGCACCGGATGGGTGAAAGTGAGAGCTTTTTCGGCCGGGTCACGTTCTCGGGCGGACACCAGGAATCGATCCGACTGGTCCTCGCCGGAGAAGTCGAGGCCTCCGCCATCGACTCGCACGTGCTTGGGATTGAGCGCGTACGAAACCCGAGGCTGACCCGACAGCTGCGGGTGGTTGCCGTGTTCGGCCCGTCGGCGATCCCGCCGGTGGTTGCCACCGCGCGCCTGCCCGAGGAGCTGGGGGCCCGGGTCGCAGAGGCGCTGGCCGCCCTGGGCAATGACCCGGCGAGCCGTGCGCAGCTGGCCCCGGGCATGATCCGGCGATATATCCCGGTCACGGACGACGCCTACGACGAGATGCGGCGAATGCTCGATATCGTGGAGCGAAGACCGCCGCCAATCAAAGTGCCGGCTTGACGACCATCATGAAGACGATGGCGAGGATCGGCACCATGACGCCGATGCCGATCGCCGTCGCGCGGATGCCGGCGCTTCGGTAGGCAGCCGAGCTAATCCCCTCGCCCTCGAGCGTCTGGATCTGACGGACCAGCGCCGGCGAGTACACGGCGAAGCCCAGCAGGATGGCGATCACATAGAAGACGATCGCGGCCTGGATCCAGTGCGTCGTGTACGACCAGTGCCACCCGGCCAGCGTGAGCCCACTGACCAGCAGGAGCAGGTAGGCCGGATTGGCGACATGGTCGTCGATGAACTTGACCGAGCGGAGCACGAAGGTGGTGCGCTGCGGATCGTTACCGGCCAGCCCCTGCCAGATCCCGTAGCTGAGATTCGACCCCACGGCGGTGATGGCGAAGAGGATGTGCAGGAGCTTGAGCAGGTTGTAGAGCACGCCCATAAAATACTCGACGTGCCGGTCACCTACCACTTCAGGACCGAGTGGCGGTTCGTCGCCCCGGTCGACCGGACCTGGTCGGTGGTCCTGGATATCGAGCGCTACCCCGGATGGTGGAAGAACTTCAGGCGGGTGACGGTCATTCGGGGCGACGGAAAATCGATCGGTTCGGTGGTGGAGTGCGAAGTGCGCGGCTCCCTGCCGTACAGCCTCACCTACTCAATCGAGATCCTCGAGGCGCAGCGTCCCCGCCACCTCCTGGTGCGATCGAGCGGGGAACTGGTCGGCACGGGGCGGTGGGAGTTCTCGGAGCCTGTCCCCGGCGAGTCGCTGGCGGTCTACTACTGGGACGTCGCGACCACGAATCCCATCCTGAACTTGATCGCGCCGCTGGCCCGCAACGCACTCGCCAGCAACCATACCCGGGTCATGGCCAACGGCTATGCGGCGCTCAAGCCGCAGGTCGAAGCCGTCCCCCGCTAGCTGGGCTTTCGGCGCCGAGCGGCGGCAACGGCCTCGAGACGCTCCTTGACCGACTTCTCATAACCCCGCTCGGAGGGGTGGTAATAGGTGCGGTCCTTGATGGCATCGGGCAGGTGCTGCTGCTCGACCTGCGCGTCCTCGTAATCGTGGGCGTAGCGATAGCCCTTGCCATAGCCGATCTTTCGCATCAGCGGGGTGGGCGCGTTGCGAAGGTGCAGCGGAACCGGGTCAGCTCGGGTCCGCTCGACGTCCTCCCGAACTGTCGAGTAGGCGACATACAGCGCGTTGCTCTTGGGCGCCGTGGCGAGATAGACGACGGCCTGGGCGAGCGCCAGGTTCGCCTCGGGCATTCCGATGAAATGCGCGGCCTGCTGGGCGGCGACGGCCTGGGTCAGCGCCTGCGGGTCAGCCAGGCCGATGTCCTCGGAGGCAAACCGGATCAGCCGGCGAGCCACGTAGAGCGGGTCCTCACCGGCTTCGAGCATGCGCCCCAGCCAGTAGAGCGAGGCGTCCGGATCGCTGTCCCGGAGGCTCTTGTGCAGCGCGGAAATGATGTTGTAGTGCTCCTCGCCGGCGCGGTCGTACAGAAGGTTCTTGCGCTGCACCGCCTCCTCGACGAGCGCGGCGCTGACGCTGCGCCGGCCCTGGATCGGCCGGGCCAGCCCGGCGGCCGCCTCCAGGCCGTTGAGCGCGACGCGGGCGTCGCCGTTGGCCACCCGGATCAGCGCGGCGCGGGCGCCGGCGTCCAGGTCCACGTGCCGGCCGCCGAGTCCACGTTCTGCGTCCGTGACGGCGCGATCGATGATCTCGCCCACCTGCACGTCGTCCAGCGCACCGAGCGTAAAGACGCGGGTGCGCGAGAGCAGTGCGGCATTGACTTCGAAGGACGGGTTTTCCGTGGTGGCACCGATCAGCGTGATCACGCCCTCCTCGACGAAGGGAAGCACGGCGTCCTGCTGGCCCTTGTTGAAGCGATGGATCTCGTCGATGAACAGGATGGTCTTCGTCCCCGACTGCGCTCGCCGGAGCCTGGCTTCCTCGATGTTCCGGCGGAGATCCGCCACGCCGGCGCTGACCGCGCTGAGAGGCACAAAATGCGATGCGGTGATCCCCGCGATCAAGCGTGCCAGCGTCGTCTTGCCGCTGCCTGGAGGTCCCCAGAGGATCATCGAGCCGACCCGATCTTCCTCGATGGCGCGGCGCAGCTCGTGCTCGGGACCGACCAGGTGCTCCTGGCCCACGAACTCATCGAGGGTGCGCGGCCGTATGCGCGCTGCCAGCGGCTGGTCTTTTGCGACCGGCTGATCCGAAACTGGAAACAGCGTCTCCTGCGCCATCAGCTGACTATAGAATTTCGCTCTAACATCTTCCGATGAGCTTGAATGACGCGATCGCGAAGACGACGCTGCCGGTGGAGGATCTCGCGCGCGCGAAGGCGTTCTATGCGGAGAAGTTGGGACTGAGGCCAACCCGGGAATTCGCGGGCGCCCTCTTCTATGAAGGAAACGGCACCAGCGGGTTTCTTCTCTTCCCCAGTGGCGCACACGCCTCTGGACAGCATACCCAGATGGCCTTGTTCGTAAAGGACATTGTCGCCAGCGTCGCCAAGCTGAAGAGTCGCGGCGTCCAATTCGAGGAATATGACTTCCCCGGCCTGAAGACCAACCAAAGCATCGCCGATCTCGGGTACGAAAAGGCAGCATGGTTCCGGGACAGCGAGGGGAACCTGCTGGCCCTGGGTCAACTCGCTTAGCCGGCCACGGGGCGCTCCGACGGCAGCCGCACTCGGCCGAAGATCAGGAGGAAGGTAAGGCCCGCCAGCAGGTAGAACCCGGCGCTGACCGAGAAGGCCAGCTGATAACCGCCGCGAACCTGGAGGAATCCGCTGAGCAGCGGACCCAGGCCCCCCAGCCCGATTCCGGTCACGACCGTTTGCGCCGTGGCCAGTCGAGCCCGCTGCTGGCGCTCGACGTACTCCATCCCGAACACCTGACTCAATGGGGCCTGCAGGTTCAACGCCAGCTGGCGAAGATAGATGATGACCACCGCGAGGGGCAGCGTCATGATGAAGGCAAGCGCCAGGACCAACGGCGAGCCGGCGGCCTGCAGGAGCCCGACGCTCCGGCTCAATCCCGTCCGACGCGCTACCCGTGGCGCCGTCAGGGTGACGAGCGCGGTGAGCGCCGCGCCGACGGCGAGGATCAGACCGATCGGTCCTGGCGTCAATCCAAAGCGCTGCGCCAGATAGAGCTGGAGAAAGTTGAGATACATGCCGGCACCGATCCCCAGCACAAAGCCCGGCAACAGGATGCGGGTAAAGCGCCGGGTGTCGACGCGAAGCAGGTCGCGAACTGGCATGACCACCGTGGGCCGCAGCCCGGCTTCGCTCGCCAGCCGAAAAAGAAAGGGCAGGCCCAGCACGGTCAACAGCGTCATCACCACGAAGGCCGACCGGATCGAGCCCGGCGAGGCACTCGATGACCGGGTGGCGCGGGCGGCGGCCTCGGGGATCCCGCCACCGAGCAGGTCGCCGATGAGCACCGCCAGCCACGCCAGCGATTGGTTGACGGCAAAGAGAGAGACCCGCTCAGTTTCCCGGCTGATCTGGGCCAGCAGCGGCCCACTCAACACCGCGAGGACCGAGAGGGCGAGAGCGAAGGTCCCGGCGGCCAGCACCGCGACCAGCCGCCCGCCGGCGATCGACAGGACCAGCGATCCGATCACCGCCAGGCTGCCGCCTCCCAGGAGAAAGAGACGATAGCCGATCCGATCGGCCATGGCGGCGAGAGGAAGCCCGACGCCAAGCAAGGCGAGAGCTGGGAGCGAGTTGAAGACCCCGATGATGTCGTTGGAGAAGCCGAGTGCGCTCATGTACAGGTTGAAGACCAGGTTGAAGATGGCGAACGCGATCGATATCAAGATCGAAAAAGCGAGAAAATGCCGCGCCGCCGGGCTGAAGGCCAAAAAGACCGCGAGCAGCCGGCGTGCCTGGGTCGCTATTTGGTGGATTGGAGCGCCTGATAAATCTGCTGCCCCACGGCGGCCTGGACGGCGAGGGGGTCGTTGCGGCGATAGTCCAGCCAGTACCGGACCTCGAGCGTCAGGCCCCCGTCGACGTTGGGTTGGACGGCAACATGTGGCGGCGGATCCTTGGCAATGTCGGGACGGCGTTGGATCTCTTCCTTGATTTTTTCGGCGAGCCCATCGGGCGCGACGCCGCTCGGGAGCTTGGCCGTGAGGGTGAAGAGGCGCGTCGGGTAGCGGGTGCGGTTGATGATCGTGCCCGTATACACGAGCGAGTTCGGTGCGATCACCTGCTCGCCCTCACTTGTCCGCAGCGTGGTCGCCCGCATCTCGATGTTCTCGACGATGCCGGTGTGGTTGTCGACGGTGATCTCATCGCCCAGGCGAAACGGGCGTTCTAGCAACATGAAGATGCCGGCGATGAAGTTTTTCAGGATGTCCTGGAAAGCAAGGCTGAAGGCCAGTGCCAAAAACCCGAAGCCGCCAAATACCAGCGCCGGGCTGCCGAAGAGTTCGCTGAAGGCAGCAACCACGCCGATGACCAGTGCGGCGAGAAAGACCATGCGGTTGACCAGCAGGGCGACCTGCGGATCGGCATTGACTCGTTTCAGTTCCTTGCTGGCAAGCATCCGAACGATGCGCGCAAGCAGATAAAACGCGACCAGAATGAGGATTGCCACCGCAACCTTGAATAGGTCGTGGTCACTCGGAAGATAGCTGCGGAGGGTTTCCCACGCACTCGCGGCGCTGGCCAGCATGGCGCCCATTGTAGGGGCGCTCTGGACTTAGCTTTCGGTCGGGGCTTCGCCCTCGGCAGCGGGCTCGGCAGGCGCCTGCGTCTCACCCACCGTCGGCACCTCGGCAGCAGCCGGCGCGGGCGCGACCTCCTCGACCTCTTCCCGGTGGGCGGCGACCTTGACGATCAGGTCATCGGGCTCGTCGAGAATCTCGCAGCCCGGCGGAACCTTCAGGTCTTTCACCCGGATCTCGTCGTCGATCTCCTTCAGGCCCGAGACATCCACGGAGATCACGGGCGGTAGATCGGTCGGGAGACACTCGACTTTGAGGGCGTGAAGGCCTCGCTGCAGGTCGGCCTCTCCCTTCACGACCAGCTCGATCTCACCTTCGAGCTCGATCGGCACCTCTGATTCGATCTTCTCGGTCAGGTTGACCTGGTAGAAATCCACGTGCAGGAGATCGCCGTCGCGCGGGCTTCGCTGCACCTCCCGGATGAGCGCCTTGCGCACCGGCTCGTCGCCGACCTGGAGATCGAGGAGCTGATTCCGCCCCACCTTCTGGAAGGCCTTGACGAACTCCCGGCCGTCCACCGCGACCGTTACCGCGTCGACGTTGTGGCCGTACACCACGCCAGGTAGCCGCCCTTCGCGGCGAAGTACCCGGGTGTGCTTCCCGCGGTCCTCGCGTGGCTCGAGTTTGAGCGTAACGGGCGTGGCCGTGGCCAGTGAATTTCTCCTTCGGCGCGAATTCGGCGGCGCCCATCTTAACACAGCCTTTGGCGACCGCTGAACGGTCTTTCACCGGAACTTTTCCGCCGTTTGGCCGTTACCTTGAGTGGCCGGACTCCGTAGAATCGGCTGACACCGATGCTGGCATCAATTCTTAGGTTCCTTCGCGAAAACGCGCTCCGAATTGGAGTGGTGCTGGGGACGTTCGCCCTCGTGGCGAGCTTCATCTTCGTCCAGCAGATGCGCGAAGCCTTCGCCGAGCAGGACTATCAGAGCGCCCGCACCCAGGTGTTGGCGGCCCAGGCACGCGCCGCGCAGCTCGGCCTCGATACGGCAGAGTATTCAGACCTCCAACGCCAGGAGCTGACCACCGCGGCGGAGGTGCCCCCCAGCGTCACGGCGCCGTTCAACGAGCAGCGGATCGCATTTTTCTCCCGGGCGGCCTCCCAGGAGACCGATATCAAGGAGCAGCTCGAGACGCGGGTGCAGAAGCTCCTGGCCGAGACCCACGACTCGGCCCAGGCGGCGGTCAGACAACTGTCCCTCAACCTGGCGAAGGCCAGGCAGCTTGGTGTCGACGAGCAGCTTCTCACTGAATTCACCGGCCTCCCGGTACAGGCTCAGGACGACGTCAACACGGGCACGACCGTCCGCGCCTATCGCGCCGTCAGTACCGAGCTGACGGCGCCGCTCTCGAAACTCTCGCTCATCGTTGCCGACCAGGAAACAACCAACAAACTCGTCGGCGAATACGCCGCACAGGCGGCCGCCAAGGACCATGGCGATGCCGGCCTGGCGCGGGCCGGCGCGAATGCGGCGCTCACCCAGGTCAAAGCCGATCTCCAGACGGCGCGGATCTTCCAGATGGACGTGGCGATCGTCGACGTGCACGTCCAGAAATTGGCGACGCAGTTGGGCAGCGCGACCACTGTCGCCGACCTGGAGCAGATCAACGGCGGCCTCAGCGTGCAGGACAAGGTCCTGCAGACCGCCATGAGCCAGTCTCTCCCGGAGAAGGCGCTCACCATCTCGCTGAAAGAACAGGTGATCCGGGCGTACTCCCACGGGCAGCAGGTGTTCTGGAGCTATGTGACGACGGGCCGGCCCGGCCTCGAGACCGATCCCGGGAACTTCAAGGTCTACTGGAAGGTCTCGCCCTGGACGATGCACTCCCCCTGGCCCAAGGGATCCCCGTACTGGTACCCGGACTCCAAAGTCAAGATGGTGATGTGGTTCAACGGCGGTGACGGAATCCACGACGCCTACTGGCGCGCCTACTACGGACCGGGCACCGAGTATCCGCACTACGATCCATACGGCGAGAACAACGGCACCCACGGCTGCGTGAACGTCCCCTACAGCAACATGGTGTGGCTGTGGAACTGGACGCCCACCGGCACCCCCGTCATCGTTTACTGACCTAACCGAGCGGGTGCGGCCCGGCCTGCTGCCTCGCTAATCGGGCGGGTGCGCCGGGACCCCTACGCGGTTTGCCGTAAGCAGACCGGCCAAAGGACGGACGTCCTTTTCTGATCCCCGGCGTTACAGAGGGTAGGAGCTCATAGATGGCCCTCGCCAACGCGACCATGCACCAGGTGGCACCGCATACCTGGACCTTTCAGGCGCCGGAGATCCCGGTCGCCCCGATGAAGGCCAACTGCCGGGCGTGCCGGCAATCGGTCGCCATCCTGCGTCCCTCCGCCATGGACTTGAAGACCGGCAACTACGTGGTACGCGGCGAGTGCGAGCGTTGTGGCTCCGAAGTGCTCCTCATCGTCAGCTGAGACGAATGCCTTAGACGCCCGTGAAGCCTTCACCCGTCCAGTAGCCGAGCATCTGCTCGGTCTCGTGGTACAGCCAGATCAGGTACCGTTCCCGAGCCGCCTCGTTGAGGAAGGCGGCCTTGCGCTCCATGGCCTCCAGCGGAAAGAGATCGAGAGCGCTGACCCAGTTCACTTTCATGAATGCGCGCATGAAGAG
Organism: Chloroflexota bacterium; assembly: GCA_005889535.1. GTDB lineage: Bacteria > Chloroflexota > Dormibacteria > CF-121 > CF-121 > CF-13. The sequence continues at coordinate 7,739 of VBHC01000137.1, read as the reverse complement.
GAAGTCGCCGGTGAAGACGACGGTCTGTTCCTGGTCCTGAACGTAGACCGCCTGGTGTCCGGCAGTGTGACCGCCGGTTACCCGAACGCGCACGCCGGGCGCGATCTCCTGGTCGCCGTCGATAACCTGGAGGCGCCCCTCCTCCTCGAGGAGAGCGAGGTTCTCGGGCTTGTACGACGGCTTACTGCGGGGATCCGGATGGCGCCACGCCTCCAGCTCCCTGGCCTGGACGACGTGCCGTGCGCGGGGGAACAAGGGCGTCGGCTCGCCGTCGCGGCCGGGAGTCACCAGCGCTCCCACGTGGTCGAAATGCAGGTGGCTCAGCACCACCAGGTCGATGTCCGGCGGCTGTAAGCCAATTCCGGCGAGCGCATCGGGCAGGCCCGGATCCCGGTCGTAGGCGTAGATATCGCGTTCCTTGTCGGAGAGCTTCGGGCCGATGCCGGCCTCGATCAGGATGTTGGCGTCCGGCGTCCGCACGAGCAGACAATTGGTGCCCATCAGGATGCGGTTCCGGGCATCCGGGGGTTTCAGTTTCTCCCACATCACCCTGGGGACGACGCCAAAAACCGACCCGCCGTCCAGGCGCCAGAGCCCATCACTCAGGCAGTGAAGGTCGAAACGGCCGAGCTTCCGTGGCGCCGTCGCGATCACGCCGCCAAGGGGCGGGTCCTGGGGCAGCGCCGATGGTTCGCGGCCCAGGCCGCCGAGGCCCGGGCCCGCCGGCCCACGCGAGCCGCGCGATTCGTGCGATGCGAGTGTTTGAGGTGTCCTGAAATGACATGGAAACGGCATTCGGCGGAAATGGGCCGATGAAACATCAAGCTGGTCCCGGGACGTGCCCCTTAAATCCGTGGTTCACGAAGTCGATGATCGATTGCAGCGAGCTGCCCGGCCCGAAGATTTCAACCACCCCCATTCGCTTCAACTCGGTGGCGTCGTCCTGCGGGATGATGCCGCCGCCAAAGATCACGATGTCGGAGGCGTTGCGTTCCTTGAGGAGCTCCAGGATCCGGGGGATCAGGGTCATGTGTGCGCCGCTGTGCAGGCTGACGCCGATCGCGTCGACATCCTCCTGGATCGCCGCCTCCACGACCATCTCGGGCGTTTGGCGAAGTCCGGCATAGATCACCTCGACGCCCGCGTCGCGGAGGGCGCGTGACACGACTTTGACGCCACGGTCGTGTCCGTCGAGGCCGACTTTGGCGGTGAGCACTCGCCAGCGCTTGTTGTGATCCATCGGCGAATGGGACCTGGTCGATGTCTCTGCCGGCGCCATCAGTGCCGCATCACGTAGAGGACGACGATCACGACGACCGCGATGGCCGCCATCACCCGTCCGAGCAACGAAAAGCGAAGCCGAATCATCTAAAAGAGGATTGGCTCACGGTAGACGCCAAAGACATCCTTCAGGGCGGCCATGATCTCGCCCTCGCTGACGTACGCCTTGACGCAGTTGAGCAGGGGCGGCATCAGGTTGTCACTGGCTCGAGCGGCAACCTTCAGCTCTTCCAAGCGGTTGCGCACACTCGTGTTGTCGCGGCGGGCTTTGAGCGCCTTGAGCCGCGCCACCTGGCCGCGCTCGGTCTCGGGGCCGATCTTGAGGGTGGGAACGTCGGCGCCCTCGCCCTCCTTGTAGGCGTTGACGCCCACGATGATCCGCTCGTTCGCCTCCAGCTTGCGCTCGAATTCGAAAGCGGCGTCGGCGATCTCGCGCTGGAAAAACCCGTTCTCGATGCAGCGCAGGACGCCACCTTGCTCAGCGATCCGGTCGAAGTATGTTTGCGCGCCGCGCTCCATCTCGTCGGTCAGCCGCTCCATGAAAAACGACCCGGCGAGTGGGTCGATCGTGTTCGTGACCCCGGTCTCGTGAGCCAGCACCTGCTGGGTCCGCAGGGCAATCTGCGCCGCCCGCTCGGTCGGCAGCGCCAGCACCTCGTCCATCGAGTTGGTGTGCAGCGAGTTGGTCCCACCCAGAACAGCGGCCATCGCTTCGTAGGCGGTGCGGCTGATGTTGTTCTCGACCTGCTGCCGGGTCAATGAGACGCCGGCGGTCTGAGTGTGGAAGCGCAGCATCCACGACTTGGGATCGCGGGCGCCGTACTTGTCGCGCATGATCCGCGCCCACAGGCGCCGGGCGGCGCGGAACTTCGCGATCTCCTCGAAGAAATCGATGTGGGAATCAAAGAAGAACGAGAGCCGGGGCGCGAACTCGTCGACGGGCAGACCGACCTTGATGGACGCTTCGACGTAGGCCATTCCATCGGCCAGCGTGAAGGCCAGTTCCTGGACCGCGGTCGAGCCGGCCTCGCGAATGTGGTAGCCGGAAATGGAGACCGGGTTCCAGCGCGGCATGTTGCGGGCGGCGAAGACGATCGTGTCCACCACCAGCCGCATCGACGGCTCGGGCGGGAAGATGTACTCCTTCTGCGCGATGTATTCCTTCAGGATGTCGTTCTGCAAGGTGCCGCCGAGCGTTCCGGGAGCCAACCCTTCCTTCTCGCCGACGGCGATGTACATCGCATAGAGGATGGCGGCCGGCGAGTTGATCGTCATCGAAGTCGTGATCTGATCCAGCCGGATGCCGCTGAAGAGCGTCTCCATGTCCTCCAGCGAGTCGATCGCCACCCCGCAGTGGCCCACCTCGCCTTCGCTCAGTGGATCGTCGGAGTCGTAACCCATCAGGGTCGGCATGTCGAAGGCAACCGACAGACCGGCCTGGCCCTGCGAGAGCAGGAACTTGTAGCGGCGGTTGGTCTCTTCGGCGGTACCGTAGCCGGCGAATTGACGGATGGTCCAGAGCTGCCCCCGATACATGGACGGGTAGACGCCGCGCGTGTAAGGAAATTCGCCCGGGTAGCCGAGCTTCTCCTCGTAGCGCCACCCGGCCAGGTCTTCTGGTGTGTACAGCGGTTCCACCGGCATACCGGAAATGGTCGCGGCGGCCTCCTTCGGTGCCCGCTTCCCGGCTCGATACCGGGTCGCCCACTCCTCGTAGGCCGTCTTGCGGCGAAGCGCCATCAGCTTCCTCCTTGCGACGCTCGCTCCAGGAGGACCTCCTCGGCGAGCGCGTATGGGTTTAGTTTCCCATTCCGGTTCTCCCGCAGCCGCCGTCCGACCACGGTGTCGCCCTCCAGCACGCGCCGCGCCTCCTCGCGAGCTCGCTCGGCCACCAGGGCGACGACTTCCTGTTTGACGCGCTCCTGCCGGCGGGCGGTCAGGGTGCCGCTTTCTTTGAGAAAGGCCTGGTGCGAGAGAACCGCGTCCCAGACCTGGCCGATCCCCTCCTCTTTCGCGGCGGAGGCCATCACGATGGGCGGCCGCCAGGCCAGCTTCGGGCCCAGCGCCATTGCGTCCTGGATCAGCCGCCGGGTCTTCTCGGCACCCCCCAGGTCGACCTTGTTGATCACGAAAACGTCGGCGATCTCGAGAATGCCGGCCTGTCTGGACGGCGTCGCCCGACTCGGGCATCAGCGTCAGCACGACGCTGTCACAGATCGTTGAGATCTCCAGCTCGGACTGGCCGACGCCGACGGTCTCGACCACGATGACGTCACGCCCGTAGGCATCGAGCAGGTGAATCGCCTCCCGGGTGGCCGCGGCCAGCCCACCCAGGTGACCGCGCGCACCCATGCTGCGGATAAAGACGCCCTTGTCGAGGGTGTGCCGCGACATCCGGATGCGGTCCCCGAGGACAGCACCGCCGGTAAAGGGGCTGCTCGGGTCCACGGCGATCACGCCCACAGTTTTCTGGCGGTCACGGATCACCTTGACCAGCGCGTCGGCCAGGGTGCTCTTGCCGGTGCCGGGCGCGCCGGTGAGCCCAACGAGGTAGGCACTGCCGGTGTGGGGCTGGACTTCTGCCACCAGCTCGGTCGCCTGCGGGTCACGATCTTCCGCCAGGCTGATGGCCCTCGCCAGCGCCCGGACATCGCCGGACAGTAAGGCGGCGGCCAAACTCATCTCGAACTCATCCTATCAGCGACCTTTCTTTCCCCATAGAGGGGCTTCTCATTCCCTCCCCTCTGGAGGAGGGTAAGGGTGGGTGCTACCGCACGGGGAAGGTCTTCATTGTGAAATCCGATCCGATGATGACGGTGACGGTTGGGCCGCTGGCCGGTGGCGCGATGGTCGATACCACCCCGCCGAAGTAACTCTGCAGCCAGGCCACCGTGGTCACCGCCGTGCCGCCGGAGCCGTCCAGGATCTGGGTCTGCGCTACCCGCTGCGTGGTGGCCGGCCCCACACGGGCGTCCCATCCCTCTGCCTGCAGCAATGACGTCAGGATGCTGGCCGGCGTGCCAATTCCGTACGGCAACCAGTAGTGGCGGCTTCCATCCTGGAGTTGGAATGGCACCCGGGCCGCCAGCACCGATCGGTCCACCAGCGCCATCGCCAGGTACCGGTGCAGGGCCCCATAGCTGGGATCGAGCGGTTGCAGGACATACTGGCCGCTGCTGCTGAAGCCGCTCCGCAAGAAATTCGAGGTGTCGATCGCGATCCGCCGGATGTCTCCGTCCTTGAACCGTCCCGCCAGGTCGGCGAGCTGCTGCATCTCGGCGGGGCGCAGGTTGGTGCGGACGTTGTCCTGCAGGGCGCCGAGCAGCGAGAGCAGCCGAGGAACCGCGTTCAACGACAGCACGCGCTGACGGACGGCCAGCATGATCAGCTGCTGCCGTCGAGAGCGATCGAAGTCGGAGGTGGATTCCCGCGAGCGGGCGTACTCGAGTGCCCGCTCGCCGTCGAACTGCTGCCACCCCGAGTTGAAGTGGATGTGCATCATGCCCGCGCTCTCGCCGCGTGGGTAGCGGCTGTCATCCAGTACGGTCGGCACGTTGATCTGAACCCCGCCGAGAGCATCGACGACGTCGCGGAACGCCTTGAAATCGACGCCGACCCAGTAGTCAACGGGCTGCCCGATGACCTGCGAGATGGTGGCCGCCGTCAGGTCACCGCCGCCGGTAGCGCTTTTCCAGTCGCTTCGCACGTTCGGATAATTGCGGCGATCGGTCCCGATTGCATACGCGCTGTTGAGCTTGCCCATCATGAAGCGGTTGTTGGGGAGGGCGGGAATCTTGACCCAGAGATCGCGGGGCAGCGAGATCATAATCGCGTCGCGCGTCCCCGGGCGGATCGAGAGCACCATGATGGAATCCGTCAGGTACGGGCCATCGTGTCCCGGCCCTCCGTATCCGAGCAGCAGGATGTTGATCCGTTCGTCGTGCTTGATCTTCCAGCCAAGCGAGCCGGGTTCGTCCGCCTGGGCATGGACGAGTGTGATCAGGTCGGCTGGCTGGGCGCGTGGGGCAATCGCGTGAATGGCCGACCAGACGCGGAACATCGCCAGCCCCGCGACCAGGAGGGCCACTCCGGCGATCACGGCCACAGCCGCGCGGGCTGACGGCCACACGCGGAGGGGGCCGAGCGCGGCGGATGCGCGCCGCCGGCGCGGTTGCGTTCCCAACTGAAGCAGCCAGTCTAACGAATAAGATGGTGCCGAATGCGAACGAGTCCGGCGGGTCGAGGCGCGCAGGGCCCGTTCGTGGTGCCGGCGCGGCTGCTCCTACTGGTCGCGGGGTTGATGTCGGTCGCGCTGGGCAGCTTCAACCTGATTCATGAGCTCCGCAGCGGCAACGTCGACGTCATCTACGTGGCGGTCGGCGGGGTGGTCGCGCTGATCTGGCTGGTCAGTCTGTACCTCGCCTGGCGGGGTTCCCGTCTCGCCGTGTTTGTGGCCGGGCTGATCGCCTTTACCGAATTCGGGGTTATCGCCTCAGGTCACTTCGTGACGGCACCGTGGGAAATCGATGTCTACGCGAACCATGAAGGGCTTCCGGTGGCCGCCGTCCTGATCGCCCTACTGCCGGCCTGTGCCCTGACCGTGGTGGGCGCCGTTGTCGCGTGGAGTCACCCGACGGGCCGCCTCAGGCGACTCGAGACGCTGCCCCTCCTGGTCGTGTCCGTCCTGGGCGGGATTCTGGCGGTCCTGCAGACCACCGACAACGTCGGCAGAAAGGACTTTGGGACTGCCACGCCGGAGGACGGCGCGTTCGCCGCCGCCGTCGCCATCATCCTCTGGCTGGTCGGGGTGCTGTGGCTGGCTCGCGCCCGCCGTACGGGCGCCATCGCGATCATGCTGGGGACCTTCATCCTCGCCGACGCCTTCGTCACCCTGCATGTCCTGGGTAGGACTCCGGTGAGTGTCATCGCGTCGAAGAGCGGAGTGGTCTGGGCCGTCATCGCGGTCGGCGTGGCGACGCTGGCCGCCGCCTCATTCGTCGCGGCGCTCACCTTTCTCGTGGCCGCGCTGACGCGCCGCGGCCCGTGGGCGTGGATCGGCCGTCAGTCGGGCAGCCGGCTGCCGTCTGCTCCGTAGCGGTAGAAGCCGCGGCCGCTTTTTCGTCCGAAATGGCCCGCGTCGACCAGCTGCCGCAGCAGGGGGGGAGCCGCGAAGCGCGGGTCGTGTAGCCCTTCGTAGAGCACGCCACAGATGTACAGATGCGTGTCGAGGCCGACGAAATCCGCCAGCTCGAGAGGTCCCATCGGGTGATTCAATCCGAGCTTGGCGCCCCGGTCGATGTCTTCACGGGTGCCCAGCCCCTCCATCAGTGCGCGGATCGCCTCGTTGATGAAGGGCACCAGCATTCGGTTGACGATGAAGCCGGGATAGTCGAGGGACGTGATCGGGGTTTTGCCGAGGGATGTGGCAAGTTCCAGCGTGGTGGCCAGCGTGGCATCGGAGGTATCGCGACTGCGAGTCACCTCCACCAGCGGCATGCGTGGCACCGGGTTGAAGAAGTGCATCCCGATGAACCGGTCTGGTCGCCGGGTCACCGCCGCCATCCTGGTAATCGGAATCGAGGAGGTGTTGCTGGCCAGGATGGCTTCCTGTTTGCAGATGCCGTCGAGGCGCTTGAAGAGGTCGCGTTTGGCGTCGAAGTTCTCCGTGATCGCCTCGATGACGAAGTCGGCTCGCCCAGCCGCCTCCAGTGAGGTCGTTGGATGCAGGCGGCCGAGTGCGGCGTCGCGCGCTGCGCCACCGAGGTCACCCTTTTGCAAAAGCCGCTCGAGGCGCGTCTTGATGTTCTCCATGCCTTTGGCGAGTGGCGCGTCGTCCACCTCCCGGAGGGTCACGTCGTAGCCGCAGACGATGGCGGTCTGGGCGATCCCGGCCCCCATCAGCCCGGCCCCGGCCACATACAGCTGTTTGATGGTCACGCCGACTCCTTGAGCAGTTCGCGGGCGATCACAAAACGCTGGATCTCGTTCGTCCCCTCGTAAATCTGGGTGATCTTCGCGTCCCGCATCATCCGCTCGGCGGGGAAGTCACGAAGATAGCCGTAGCCACCCAGGATCTGCACCGCATCGGTCGTGACCCGCATCGCGGTGTCCGACGCGAACAGCTTGGCCATCGACGAACTGCTGCCGATGCCGGGAAGGCTCCGGTCGAGCGCGTCGCCCGAGGCGTAGGTCAGGGCCCGAGCGGCTTCGATGTGGGTGGCCATGTCGGCCAGCATGAATTGAATCCCCTGGAATTCCGCGATGGGCTTTCCGAACTGGCGCCGGTCGCGGGCGTATCGCCGGGCCAGGTCGAACGCGCCTTCGGCAATCCCCAGCGCCTGTGCCGCGACCCCAGGCCTCGAGTGGTCGAGCACGCGCATCGCGAGCTTGAATCCCTCGCCCTCACCGCCAAGCCGATTGGCCGCCGGCACCTCCAGGTCCTCGAAGAACAGCTGGGC
>VBHC01000099.1 GCA_005889535.1 Chloroflexota bacterium | reverse complement strand
CCTGGCGCTCGGCTGGCTGGTTGCAGCCGGCTTCTACGGGCTGCTGGTCAGCGGATGAGGCGCTGCTACGGGCGCCGGTACCCCTACCGGCATGCCAACTACCACCTCCGGGAGTGGCAACGACGGCGCCGGCTCGGCCTGCAGCGAAATGTGATCGTGGCGCTCATCGTGCTGTTCGCGCTTCCGCTGCTGACGGTGCCGGCCGTGGCGGCCCAGACGGTCGGCGACGTGCCGTCGGTTACCGGGCTCGCCTCGACCGGCCTGCCCCAGGACATGCTGATCTTCGATCGCCACGGCAACCTGCTCGCCGATGTCGGCGACCAGGGCGATCACCGGATCGTCGTGCCGATCAGCTACATCTCGCCAAACATCATCAACGCGACGATCGCCATCGAGGACCACACCTTCTACTCGAACAGCGGCGTCGATCCGACCGCGATCCTCCGCGCCGCCCTGGCCGACTACTCCGGCCACGGCATCAAGCAGGGTGGTAGCACGATCAGCCAGCAGCTGGTCAAGCAGCTGTTCATCGGCCCCAACCCCGACAACTCCATCCAGCGCAAAGCCAAAGAGGCTGTTCTGGCCCTGATCGTGAACCGGCACTACACCAAGAGCCAGATCCTCGAGATGTACCTGAACACGATCTTCTACGGCAGCCAGACCTACGGTATCGAGGCTGCCGCCCGCAGTTACTTCCGGACCAACGCGCACGACCTCAGCCTGGCGCAGGCGAGCATGCTCGCCGGACTGCCGCAGGCGCCCACCCAGTACAACCCCCTGATCAACCTGCCGGCGGCCAAGAAGCGGCAGCACGACGTGCTGGCCGCCATGGCGGAGTACCACTTCATCACGCCCCAGCAGGCGGACGCGGCCTACGCGGTAAAGCTGCAGATCTACCCGCCGGTCAACCAGTACGTCGCCCCCTACTTCGTCGACTATGTGCTCAAGACGCTGCGCCAGCAATACAACATCCAGCCCAGCGACCGGCGCGGCTATCGCGTTTATACGTCGCTGGATCTCAACCTCCAGCACATGGCCGAGCAGGTTGTCCACGATCAGATCGCGCAGAAAGGCAACTACTACAACTTCCACGATGCCGCGCTGGTCAGCATGGATCCCAAGACGGGCGAGATCCTCGCCATGGTGGGGGGCGATAACTACAACCGCCCGGGCGGCTGGATCAACATGGCCGACACGCCGCGCCAGCCCGGATCGACCTTCAAGATCTACACGTATACCGCTGCTATCGAAAGCCGGAAGTTCAACATGATCACGCCCATCCTCGATGCGCCGCTCGTCTTCCCGGTCTATGGCGGCAATAGCGGATTCGAGCCCTACATCCCGCTGAACTACGACCTCAAGTACCACGGGGTGCTCCCGCTGAAGATGGCGATGGGCAACTCGATGAACATTCCAGCGATCAAGACCGAGCTGCGGGTCGGTATTCCGAATGTGCTGAGCGCCGCGCGCCGGATGGGCGTCACCCACCTGACCAAACAGGACGATCAATATGGCATCAGCCTGACGCTTGGCAGCGCGGAGGTGACGCCGGTGGATATGGCGACCGGGGTATCGACGCTCGCCAACATGGGGGTCCGGCACATGCCCGCCCCGGTGCTCTTCATCAAGGACGCGGCCGGCCACGACGTCTTCAGCTACGACCCGACAAAGAATGAATACCGGGCGATCAGCCCGGAGGTCGCCTTCATCATCGGCTCGATCATGTCCGACGACCGAAACCGGTGCCTGGAGTTCGGCTGCCACGGCGACCTGACCCTGCCCGGCCGCCATGTGGCGGCCAAGACGGGGACCACGCAAGCCTTCCGCGATAACTGGACGGTCGGCTATACCCCGACGCTCGCGACCGCGGTGTGGATTGGGAATCCGGACAACACCCCGCTCAGCCACAACTCCACCGGCATCGTCGGCGCCGCCCCCATCTGGCACAAGTTCATGCAGCAGGCGCTGGCCGGCACGCCGGACCAGTGGTATGCGAAGCCCGCCGGTGTGCACCAGGTTGGCGACAATTACTTCCTGCCCGGAACCGAGAATGTCCGATCGCTCGTGCTGGGCTGGCCCACCTGCCGGTTCGGGAGCTATAACCCCTACGGCCTCAGCTACAACGACATCCTGGTCGACGGCGTTCCCTGCACCCTGGGGGGCGCCCGGCCCAAGGCCGTTGCGCCCAAGACCGCCGGCCGATAATCATCGCCGGCGGTGGCTCGTTACAGCGAGGAAAAGGAGCGCCGGAAAGGGGACTTAACCGGCGCTCCGAACCGTGGTCGGCAGCTTAGTGGCTAGTCTGCTGGAAGCAGGCGACGTCGTACTGCGACACGCTCCGAGGGTTCTGTGAGTTCTGGGGCTGCTGACCGGCATAGACGGTCCCCGCCTGGCCGCTGGGATTGAATGCCGACCCAGGTGCATTAGCGGCGTTGCCCGGTGTCACCGTCGAAACCTCACAGGATTGGTTCGGCTGACCGGTCGTCCCCGGATTGTTGGCCAGGGCGAGGCTCGAGCCGGTCACCACAAGCGCCGTCGCGGCGGCCAGGCTGAGCAAGCATTTGCGCACCATCGGTGGTCCTCCTTTTTGACGCGGTTTTCTAGTTAATTCGGCGGCGGGTTACGCCCGGCTCGGGTTAGCCTGTTCGCGGCACGATGCGCACGCTGATTCGTGGCCCCCTTCACGGGCTATCGGAGGCCGATCAGGGTCGAGTTCGGCTCACCATGGTCGCCGGTCGGGTCGTGTTCGAACGATGAGGTGAGCCGAAGTCAGGGCGCCGGAACGCTCGCATAGATTTGCTGCTGGTAGGGTGGCGCCAGGTCGCCGCCCGGGAGCGCACCCGCTTGCAGGGTTGGCGACGTTGACACGAAGAGCAGGTGGGCGAACGTGCCTTTCTTCGTCGTCGTCATCGTGCCGCCGAAGTAGTCGCCGATGAATGTCGTGCTGCCGCCCACGCCGCCCGGCACCGCCGGGTTGACGTTGGGATCCCAGCTTTCCTGTGTGACTCGACGATTGCCGCCGCGCGGGCTCCCATCAGCGTTGAAGAACTGGATCGTGACGTCGATGCAGGTATCGACCGCGCCGGCGTCCGGCGTGTCGCTCGGGCAGACAAGCCGGCGATCATAGAACGCGACCCCGAAGATCCCGCTCGGCGCGGCGAAGATCTTGGCCTGCGTCGTTTCCGCCAGCAGATCGACATTGGCATCATCGATCTGTTTGGGAATCGACCAGGTTTGCCCCTCGTCCGATGAACGGACCAGCCATTGGCTGCGTCGCGGCGTCGTCGTGCCGTAGCGCTCGAATGCCATCAACAGCTCACCGGTCGCCGGGTTCGCGGTGATCGTGTAGGGCGTCCCGTCGCGGTAGGTATCGGGTAAGGACTGACCGCTCTGATTGGCTACCGTGCTGGTGACCGCCTGGCCGGGGGGCCCGAAGCTGGCCCCATTGTCGTGGGACACCATGACCTGGAACGAGCTGGTGCTTCCCTGATTCTTGGGCGGAAGGTTGTCATAGGCGAAGTAGACATTTCCTTCCGGGCCGGTGAACACGTACGGATCGTTGTTGAAGTGCGGCGAGGTGAAATTCGTGACCGCCCTCGGTGTCGTAAACGTTCCATTCCGCTCGTCCCACACCGAGAAAACGTCCTGACCGCTGAACGACGCCCCGTCCAGCTGGATCCATGACATGTAGACGGATCCCGGGTGATGGCCGTAAATATCCGCTCCCACCCACTGTTTGTCGGCGGTGCGGCCGTTGCCGGCACTGTTATAGGTCGCGATCTGGACCGGCGACTGCCAGGTTCGTCCCACCTGGTCGATGCCCTTGAGCGAGCGCGACAGATAGATGGCATCGTTGAGATGGAGTGGCTCGGTCTGTCCGACGCTCCAGTTGTGGAACCCGGCCTTTTCGATGACGAAGTTGAAGGCGAGCACCAGCGTGTAAAGGTTGCCCTGGGCGTCGAACGCGAGTGTCGGGTCGGTCGTCGCGGCCCAGCCCAGGCCGTCGTACCCGGGAAGCAGTCCCATGGTCCAGGTCCGGCCGCCGTCTTCGGAGTCGAACCATTCCAGGTCGAAGAGGTAGTCGTGCGGCGACCAGAAGACTTTGGACAGCCCGACCAGGTGGTTGGGGTTGGTCGGGTCGACCTGGAGGTCGCTCTCGCTCTTGTCGTTGCCGACGGTCGACCAGCGCTGGGTGCAGAGGGTTGGATCTCGGAGCCAGTCGGCGGTGGCCGGGCACGGTTTGGAGACCGGCCGGGTCGAGACCTGGATATTCGCGATACCGGCGTTGCTCCCGGCATAGCCGCCGGCGCCGAAGGCCGGCAGCGCGGAGATGAGGCAACTGAGCCCACCGATAAACGACGCCGTGAGCAGCCTTCGCCGGATTTTCCCCACGGCCCATAGTAAACTGCCGCCTGCCATGCGCCGAGTGGTCTATCTGGCGGCGATCATCCTGATTGGTTGTGGACCGCGGGCCGCCGCCAATTCGCCGTCAGCCACGCCGAATCCGACGATCAGCCCCTCGGGCTCGCTGCCCGCAGCCATCACGATCGACCAGGACCCGATCCCGGGTCCCGCCGGGATGACCCTCCGCCAGGAGATCGGAGCGGTGATGATGGTCGGCTTCCAAGGAGCGCTCAGGCCGGCGGTGCTGGATGACTGGAAACAACGCCAGTTCGGCGGCTTGATCGTGGTGCCGATCAACCAGAATGCGCACGACGCGGCGGCAATCCGGCAATTGATCCAATCGGTTCGGGGCGTGATGGCCCATCCGCTCCTCGCGTCCACCAACCAGGAGGGAGGTACCGTCTGCTTCGTCGAGACGGGAATTCCCTGCCTGGCCGGTGCTCGCCAGGTCGGCCCACGGGGACCCAGTGCTGTGCAGAGCGAGATGAGCTCGATGTCCGAGGGGCTCAAGGCGCTGGGCTTTGACATCGACTTTGCGCCGGTGGCCGATGTCTGGGATGGCGTCCATCCGTTCATGAGCGAGCGGAGCTACGGCCAGAATCCGCAGGCCGTCGCGCAGGATGTGACAGCGGCGATTGCCGGGATCCATGCGGCCGGCATGTACGCGGTGGCGAAACACTTTCCGGGTCACGGCGCCGCCGACGCTGACTCGCATCTAAAGCTGCCCCTGGTCAATGAATCGGCCCAGACGCTGCGCGACCGTGACTGGGTTCCGTTCAGGGCGGCGATCGCCGCGCGCGTCGATCTGGTCATGGTCGGACGTCTCAATGTGCCGGCCATCGACGGCGCGGCGCCGACGAGCATGTCGCCCGCCGTCATCCACGATCTGCGCTCCGAGCTCGGCTACCAGGGCATCGTGATCTCGGACGACATGCAGATGGGCGCCCTGAGTCTCCAGTATCCGCCGCCCGCCGGGGCCGTTCGATTTCTGGAAAACGGCGGCGACATGGTGATCGTCTCCCATGACATCGAGGTCGCCGATGCGGCGTATGACGCGATCCATGCAGCCGTCCAGAGTGGCAGCTACCGTCGGTCGCAACTCGACGCCTCGGTCCAGAAGCTGCTGAACCTCGGGCTTCGCTACATGCCTTAGTCCGGCGGCTCGGTGGCGACCTCAGCGCCCATCGCGTGGTAGCCACCGTCGACGTGCACGATCTCGCCGGTTGTGGCCGAACTCCAGTCCGACAGCAGGACGCACGCCATCTTGGCGACCGGAGTCCGATCTTCGCTGTTCCAGCCAAGCGGCGACCGCTGTCCCCAGGAGCTCTCAAACTTCTCAAAGCCCGGGATGCCCTTCGCCGCCATCGTCTTGAGCGGACCGGCCGCGAGCGCGTTGACGCGGATGTGGTGCCGGCCCAGATCGCGGGCAAGGTAGCGCGTCACCGATTCGAGGGCCGCCTTACAAACGCCCATCCAGTCGTAGAAGGGCCAGGCCTGCGTCGAATTGTCGAAATCGAGGGTGACGATGCTGCCGCCCTCTAGCATCAGCGGGCTCAGCGATTGCGCCATCGCCTTCAGGGAATAGGCGCTGGTGCGAAAGGCGGTCTGGACGCTTTCCCACGGCGCCGTCAGGAAGTTGCCGCCCAGCGCGTCCGGAGGCGCGTACGCGATGGCGTGGACGAACCCGTCGAGCCGTCCCCAGCGCTGCTTGAGCGTCTGCGCCAGCGCGTCGACCTGCTCCTGGTTGTTGACGTCCATCTCCAGGATCTCCGGAGTCGGCTTCATGCGGCGCGCGCTCTTCTCGGTCAGGCTCATGACCCGGCCGAAACTCGTCAGCACGATGTCGGCTCCCTCCTGCTGCGCCAGCTCGGCGATCGCAAAGGCGATACTGGCCGGGGTCAGGACCCCGGTCACGAGGATCTTCTTGCCCTCGAGGATCATCGGGTCAAGAGTTCCTGCCGGCGCTTCTTGAACTCCTCGCTGTCGATTTCGCCACGGGCGAATCGCTGCTCCAGGATGACCAGGCCGCTGTCATGGCGAATTTTCTGGATGACCGCGGGGACCACGAAGTAGGCGACCAGGCCGGCGGCGGCAGCAAGGAGGACGAACCAGAACAGCAGGAAGATGATGGGAAACAGCGGGAAGGCGATATCCATCCTTCTCCCTTGACCTGGCTACCGGTTTTGGGGTGGCTTGAGGGATTTGAACCCTCGACCCTCAGATCCACAATCTGATGCTCTAACCAGCTGAGCTAAAGCCACCGTTGCGCCCGTGATTATAAGAGGTTACCCACCCCCGACCGTTCAAATT
>VBHC01000098.1 GCA_005889535.1 Chloroflexota bacterium | reverse complement strand
GTCAAGTTCGATTCACAGGGGCAGGTCAGTGGCCGAGCCCGCCAGCGGGGGATCGAAACGGTGGGGAGCGTCGGCAGCGGCAATCACTTCATCGAGGTCCAGGCCATAAGCGTGCATCAGCCCGAGCTGGCCGAGGCGTTTGGGATACGAAGCGGTGTCGGGGTGATGATTCATACTGGCAGTCGGGGGCTGGGCCACCAGGTGGCGAGCGAATTTCTGCACGAGCTCCAGTCACAGGGCTTGCAGCAGCCGGCCGACCGAGAGCTCGTCTTCATGCCGGCCGACTCTGACGTCGGGCGCCGATACCTCGACGCCATGGGTGCCGCGGCCAACATCGCCATCGTCAACCGGCTCCTGCTGCTGGCACAGGTTGCGGAGGTGCTCGAGGAGGAGTTCGGTGCCGCCACCCACGTCGTCTATGACATCTCCCACAACCTCATCCAGCAAGAGGAGGTCGATGGAGAAGCGCACTGGATACACCGGAAGGGCGCGACCCGCGCCTTTCCGGCGGGGCATCCGGGCCAGCCTCGCCGCTGGCACGCGACCGGGCATCCGATCATCACACCCGGCTCGATGGGAACGAGTAGCCATATCCAGGTCGCTCAAGCGGGGGCGCGGGCCAGTCTCTATTCGATCAATCACGGCGCTGGCCGCGTGCTTTCACGGCGTGCCGCCAATCGCGGCCTCAAGCAGGCGGACGCCGATCGCTGGCTGGCGGAGCGGGACATCCTGGTGAATACGCGTCACGTGCCGCTCGACGAAAGCGCCGCTGCGTACAAGGACATCGACCAGGTGATCGACAGCATCGCCGGTGCCGGCCTGGCACGCGTGGTTGCCAGTTGCCGTCCGATGGCCGTGATCAAGGGAGCCTGAGGACCGCTTCTTATACTTGGCTCGTATGCCGATGACGAAGGCCGGCCTTGAGGACGTCGTCGCGGCCAACTCCGCGATCTGCGACATCATCGGCCCCGAAGGCAAGCTGACCTACCGGGGAATCGATATCCACGATCTGGCTCGCCAGTCGTCGTTCGAAGAGACCACCTACCTGTTGTGGTTTGGCGAGCTCCCGACCCGTGATGCGTTGCGCCGGTTCGGCGCGGAACTCGTGTCGCATCGCGCCCTGCCTGCACCGATCCTCACCCTGATGAAGGACTTTCCGCGCAGCGCCACGCCGATGGATGCGCTCCGGACGGCGCTGTCGGCGCTCGCCTTCTACGATCCGCAGGCCCACGATGCGTCACGCGAGGCCAACGTCGCCAAAGCGACCCGGGTGACGGCGCAAACCGCGACCATCGTGGCCGCCTACGAGCAGATCCGGCACGGCCGCGAGCCGGTGAAGCCGGATACGGCGGGCAGCCACGCGGAAAATTTCCTGCGGATGCTCTTTGGGGCGGAGCCGGATCCGCTCTACGTGCGGGCGATGGATCTCGCGCTGATCCTGCACGCGGATCATGAGCTGAACGCCTCGACGTTTGCCGCGCGCGTCACGGCGGCGACCCTGGCCGACATGTACTCCGCGGTCGTGTCAGCCATCGGCGCCCTCGCCGGTCCCCTACATGGCGGCGCAAACGAGCAGGTGATGAAGATGCTGCAGAAAATCGGCGAGGCTGATCGCGCCGAAGCCTATGTGACCGAGCGGCTGCAGGCGCACCAGAAGATTTCGGGATTCGGTCACCGCGTTTACCGAACGGAAGACCCACGCGCCACCCACCTTCGGCAGATGTCGCGTGAGCTCGGCGAGCATGTGGGCAATCTCCGCTGGTACGAGATCTCCCGCAGGCTGGAAGAGGTGGTCATGCAGCAGAAGCACCTCTACGCGAACGTCGACTTTTATTCCGCGTCCTGCTACTTCACGATGGGAATCCCGCTCGACCTCTTCACGCCGGTGTTCGCGACCAGCCGGGTGTCCGGCTGGACCGCGCACATTCTGGAACAGTACGCGGACAACCGGCTCATCCGACCCCGTGCCGAGTACGTCGGCGAGAAAGACGTCCCCTATGTGCCGATCGACCGGAGGGTCAAAGCCGCCAGCTAGGACTGCCTCCCAAAGTCCGTTATATTAGTGGCGCCACGGGGCTCAAACTCGACAGAGGAGGTCGTTCGAACTCGTCCTACTGCTAAACGCCTCACTTCAGCCGCTGAACGTCATCAGTAAGCGGCGGCTGGTCGTCCTGCTGACCAAGCAGCGCGTCACCTTCATTGACGACGCTGCCCGGCAGGCGGTCGAGCAAGCAATGGCCCGGCGTTGCTTTGGCGCGGACGTCGTCATCGTCCGGTTGCTTTCCAACATCCAGATCCCCCGGCGCTTGCTGCGCGCCAACCGGCGCAATTTGCTGCTGCGCGACGACGGTACCTGCCAGTACTGTGGCAAGGGCATGCCGTCTTCGCAGTTGTCGGTCGACCATGTCGTCCCCACGTCGCGGGGCGGTGCCGCGAACAGCTGGGAGAACCAGGTGATCGCCTGCCGGCGTTGCAACGGGCGAAAAGGCAACCGCTTGCTCAGTGAAGCGGGCATGCGGCTGGTTCGGCCGCCGCGGGCGCTCACCCAGGAATTCGCCCATCTCATCTTCCTGCGCTATCCGCAACTCAAGCACGCCTACGATCGGCTCCTCTCCAGCGCCCGCTCCGCCGTCTAAGAAGCAAGCAGAAAGAATCGTCGGGCGTCGTCGATTATCCGGTGTGGCCTTTCGACTGCTGGGTCTCGCCGCGCATCCCGACCAGGCCGGCGACCTCTGCGGGCAGGCGTTCGGCCGCTACGCGGCGCTGGGCACCGACATCACCCTCGTTTGTGCGGCGGCTCGCGACTGTAGCGCTGCCGAATCAAAGCCCGCCGCCCGCCGCCTCGGCGTGCGCGACCTCGTGCTCCTGGACTTCCGGCTCGGCGAACTCACGGCCGAGGTGCTGGAGGACGTCTTTGTCGATGTGATGGCCAGCGTCCGGCCGCACGTTGTGGTGGCAGACGAGACGGAGCCGGCCATCCGGGAGGCTTCGGCGAGGGCCTTCGAGCGCGTTCGGCGCGAGATCGGCGGCTCGGCGGCGCTTCCGGCCAAGCTGTATTACCGGCCGCCGGCAGGCACCCTGGCCTCGCGCGTGACCACCGTCGTCGGCGGGCCCGCGCCAGCGCCCGAGCCCTTCATTCGCGTTTTTCCGAATCCCTGGGTCACCGGGGTCCTGGAGCGTGACCTGTTCGCCGGCGTGGCCGTCGATCGGGCCGGCGGCGACCAGCGGATCGATCGGCTGGCAAGCTGACCGGAATCCTGATACCGCTGTTGACCGCTTTGCCGTAAACAGGTACAAATGAATGGCGGTTATCTTCGGTTTGGGAGGACGTAATGGAAGGGATCGGCTGGCTTGGAGCGATTATCGTCGGCGGCATTGCGGGCGCTCTCGCTGGGCGCTTTGTCAGCGGACACGGATACGGCATCATCCTTGATGTGATCGTCGGCATCATCGGCGGCGTCATCGGCGGATGGCTGGTGACCAGCCTCTTCCACATCACCGGAAGCGGATACATCTTCAGCTTCATCGTCTCGCTGATCGGCGCGGTGATCCTGCTGATGGTGTTGCGACTGGTGACCGGCAACCGCGCTCGCGCCTGAGCGGGACATCCGTCAGATTGTGAAGCGGGCGCGGCGGGCGCCCGCTTTTTGACACCGGCAGCGCATCCGGCATGCAAACAGCACGCGGGGGCCTCGTCGTCGTCACGGTCCTCATCGCCGGGCTGCTCGCGGCGGGCTATACGGCCTACGCCGGCGCTGGCGTCTACCAGAGCCTGGAGAGCGGACGCCAGGAACTGGTCGCGGCGCAGGCCAGCATGAAGGCGGCAGCCCACAGCGCCGACGCTGGCCCGCTCAGCGCGGCGGCGGCCCAGCTCAAGCAGGCGGAGCTGCACTTCCATGACGCCGACAGGCGTTCGAGGGACGACCCGGCCCTGCGGTTGCTTGGCGGGGTTCCGGCGGCCGGCCAGCAGATCGACGCCGGTGCCCACCTGGCCGCCATTGGTGCGGACATGAGCCGGGCTGGGCAGGCCGCCACGGCAGTGGCGATCCAGGTGGCGGCCCTCAAACAGAAATACGCCGGCCGCCCACTCACTGTGGACGACCTCCAGGCGGCACTCGAGGAAGCGCAGACGGTTGCCAGGACGTACAGCGCCTCGACCCTGGCCATAGGGGAGCAATTGCGCGCCGCCCACGCGGAGCGGGAGCAGGTGACCACGACGGCCCTGGTGCCGCCACTGAGGGACGCGTACGACCAGGTCGATCGAGCGCTCGCGGAGGCCGATAACGCCTTCCTCCGCTACCAGGACGTCAGGCAGGTCCTGTCAGATTTTCTTGGGGTTCGGTTGCCGGCCTAGTCTCCTCACCCGCGTGGCATGGGCGCGACCCCTTTGTAACGCTCCCCGTTACAGAGCCGCCGGATAATTTCGGCAATGGCCGCCGCCCGCAATGCTTCGCGCAATGGCCGCCAGCGCTCCCAGGACCCGGCCGAGAGCCTCATCAATCTGAGTAATGAACGGCTGACCGGTCTCTTCCGGTGGACGCTGCTGATCTTCGCCGTCATCCTCAATAACCTCAACCCGGCCGCCGGATATGACCAGTTGCGAGTCAATGGCATCCTGGCCGCCTGGGGGGTGGTCTGCCTGAGCACCGTGCTGCTCTTGTTCCTGCACCGCCGGCCGGGCAAAGCCTTCAGCTACGCGACCACCGGCGTCGACATGCTGGTCGCGACCATGATTACCTGGGCGTCCGGCGGCTACACCAGCCCGTTTGCCGCCCTGTTCTTCCTGGTGATCACCGTATCCGCCCTGCGGTTTGGCGCGGTCGGCTCGGTGCTCTGCGCGGTGGTGGTCGCGCTGCTCTACCTCACCGCCGGAGCGGTAGCCCCGCTGCAGGATGGGACATATCTCACCACCGTCACCAGCGAACGAATCGTGATCTTGCAACGCATGTTCCTGTTCGTGGTGGTGGCCGTGCTGGGCTCGGTGATGGCCCGCGCGGTCTCTGCGCACCAGGAGCTGGTGACGCGGCGCGACGTCGAGGCCAAGCTGATGACCGAGGTTAACATGGCGCTCGCCAACGCCATCGAGGCGAAAGACAGTTACACGCGCGGGCATTCGGAGCGGTTGGCCAAGCTGGCCGGGGCCTGCGCCGAGCGGATGGGACTGTCCCGCGACGAGGCCGCGGCAGTTCGGTTGGGCGCGATCTTGCACGACGTCGGGAAGATCGGGATCCCCGACCGCATCCTGCGGCAGTCGATGGCGTTGACCGAGGACGAGATGGCCTGGATGCGGCGCCATCCACAGATCGGGGCCGACATCATCGGGCCGGTTGAAGGCCTGCATCACGTGGCGCCGCTGATCCGCCATCACCACGAAAAGTGGGACGGCACGGGTTATCCCAAGGGCTTGAAGGGCGAAGAGATTCCGCTGGGCTCGCGCATCATCTCGGTCGCGGACGCCTTCGAGGCTATGGTGGCGGACCGGATTTACCGGCCGTCACTCGGGCTGAGCAAGACGCTCGAAGAGATCAAGGCCGGCCGCGGCACGCATTTCGACCCGCGCGTCGTCGATAGCTTCCTGGACATGATCGCCACCGACACCGTTCACCTGCCACTGCCCACCAAAGAACAGGGGCAGACGGCGATGCCCATCCGCCCGGAAGAGCCGGCGCAAACCGCCGCCTAGCGCGTCGGCGCGTTTCAGTTGCGGATCGACCTGTGGCCGCAAGGTAATGTTTGCAGACGATGGAAGTGTTGCCTGGCATTTTCAGGCTGGAGCTGCCGATGCCGTTTGAGCTGCGCCACGTCAATGTCTACCTGTTGCGCGATGGCGAGACGTTCACGTTGATCGATACCGGGCTGCAAACCGAAGAATCCCGGCAGGCATTGAACGAGAAGCTGGCGATAATAAAAGTCCCGGTCGGTCGGATCAAGCGGATCCTCATCACGCACATCCACCCCGACCACTTCGGCCTTGCCGGCGAGCTGCGCGAACGCGCCGAGGCGGAGCTGGTGATCCATCGCCTCGAAGTCGCGCTCATGGAACCGCGCTACGCGCGTGCCGAGGATCTCGTGCGAGATGTTGCCGATTGGTTGAGCAAGAACGGCGTTCCCCCGGCAGAAGCCGAGTTCGTGAAGACGGCTTCGATGGCGGCGCGTGAATTTGTATCGGTTGTCGAGCCCGATACGCTCCTCGAAGGTGCCGAGCGGCTTCCGATCGATGAAACTGAGCTCGAGGTCGTATGGACGCCCGGTCACTCGCCGGGCCATTGCTGCTTTTATTGGCCGGCCCGGCGCGTCCTCTTTTCCGGGGACCACCTGCTGCCAAAAATCAGTCCGAACATTGGCTTGCATCCGCAGTCGGGCGCCGATCCGCTCGACGACTACCTCGCGTCACTCGCCCGGATCCGGCGGCTCGAGGTCGAGCTGGTGCTGCCAGCGCACGGCGAGCCTTTTAGCGATCACCGCGAGCGAATTGCGGCTATCACGCAACACCACGACGAACGTAAGGCCGCCGTCGTCAACCTCGCGCGCGACGGCGCAAAGTCCGGCTGGCAGCTGGCCGGCGAGCTCTTTCACGGCGTCATGGAACGCAACGTCTTTCAGCAGCGGCTGGCGTTGCAGGAGACACTGGCCCATTGCCAATCGCTCGCGGTCGAGGGCCGGCTGCGCAAACAGGTCAGCCGCCAGCTGGTGACCTGGCAGGCCGCTTAGCCGCGCTCGCGTTCGACCTCTTCCACGAAGTCGACGACCACGGGCAAAATCGTGGCGAATTGCTCCGAATGGAATTGATGGCCGGCGGGATCGAGAACCCGCAGCCGGGCATTCGGCAGGCCGCGCTGAAGCTCTTCGCCGCGCGCCAAGGGCACCATCTGGTCCTGGCGGCCGTGCAGGATCAGCACCGGCTGCCGGATCTCGCCCAGGCGATCGCAAACGTTGAAGTTCCTGGCCGCCTGGTCCTGCCGGATGATGGCGTGCAGCGGCATCTTGCCGAAGTGACGGGCATCCTCGGCGACCCACTCGGCGTGCTCGAGAAGGAAATGTGGCTC
>VBHC01000097.1 GCA_005889535.1 Chloroflexota bacterium | reverse complement strand
GAGCTCTTTATTTAAGCTATCGTTTAATTAAGTAGTACCTTTAGGAGGATGCTAGCATGGCGGCTCCACTCGTGCACCAGGTCAACGTCAAGGCGACCCCCGAGACGATCTACAGGGCTGTCTCCACCGCGGCGGGCCTCGCGGCGTTCTGGACGTCGGAGAGCAAGGCCGAGCCGAAAGTCGGCTCGATCGCGAGCTTCGGATTTGGCGGTCCGACCCAACGGATGCGGGTCGACGAGCTGGCTCCGGGCAAGCGCGTCAAGTGGACGGGCCTGGCGGACTTCCCGAACTGGGGCGACACGACACTGAGCTGGGACATCTCCCCCACCGACAGTGGCGAGACCAGTGTCACCTTCCGTCACGCGGACTGGCCGGCGGCGGTCTCGCAGGATGACCTGGGCAGCATCAACTACACCTGGGGCCTGGTCGTCGAGCGGCTGAAGCAGTACGCCGAGACCGGGAAGCCGAGCCCGCTCTTCGCCTTCGCCACTCGGTAACGCAGAGACCAATTCTGTAACTTCGGCCGGGTTCCTTCGTTGTAGAGGCGAACTCGGCCGATGAAGACCTGGAGAGCGCAGCTTGCCGGCGCGGTGCTGATCGTCGTCATGGCGGTCTCGCTGGGCATCGAAGCGAGCCATCTTCCCCGGAAGACCAGTTCGCAGGGATCGCCGGATAGCACCACATTTCCGATTGCGCATCACACCTGCGCCCCGACTGATGCCGCGATTGGCAACACCGGCATCATGCAGGCCGCTGACGGGACGCTTGCCGCCTGCCTGCGGGTTGGTTCGGTTGCGACCGGAACATATCGGATCGCGGCCCGACGCAACAAAGCCGGGGGATCGATCCTCGGCTCGACCGCTCCGTCGGGCGATTGGTTAACGCTCACGCCCCCATCCGGCCCGCCCGGAACGCGCATCAAGCTCAGCGGTTATGTGGCGAACCTCAGCGCCGCCCAACGCGGCTTTGATCACGCCCAGTTGTGCTGGGAAAGCTGCGATGCTCTGGTCGGGCAGCTTCAAATCGACTGGTCCGCGTCCCACCCCGGACAATTCACCGCCGAACTGGAAGCACCTGCCGGTCCCTGGTTTTCAGGCTCCACCGTGGCGCCGTTGCGTGCCGGACGCTACAAGTTGATCTTCCCCTGCCTGCCATCCTTCGACAAACCTGGTGGGTCCTGCAGCGGCGTACGGCTGGAGGCCCACTTCGATCTCACCGGGCCGGGCTCCAGCCGCTGCACCACCGGCGTGTCCTGCTCGGTGCTCAAGTCGACGCCAGTTGCTGGGCAGCCCGGAACCGTGGTGGCGGTCGATGGATGGGCGCCGCTTACCGCGTTGAGTGGCGACGGATTCGTCGCGGTCGTGCTCGAGGGTCAGCCGGATGGCAAGCCTGGGTTTGATTCGTTCACGCCGCTGATTGCGTCCACACCATTCACCGTCACCGGCGCGCCTGGTTGGGCCTCGCTTCCGCCGCTGCACCCGGTTTTCAGTCAGCGGACAGGGATGGACCCGATCGCCGCCGATCCAGCGAATCCGCGGCGGTTTGCCTATTGCGGCGCCGGTGTGATCAAGATGACGACCACTGGCGGTACCAGTTGGTCCAGCATCTCACTCGCGGGCGTGCGAGCCGCCTCGGCGTCAACGAATTACCCGATACCGGGCTCCTTCTCAGGTGGGACGGTGGTTTGCAGTGGCGTTGTCCTGGACCCGAGGTCGGCGACGACCATCTATACGGTTTTTGCGGCAGCCACGCGGTCTGGACCTCCGCCCTTTTACTTCGTCGCCTACGTCACGCGCAACTCGGGTCGGACCTGGCAGGCGGTGCCGGTGCCGGCCAAATCCGAGATGGGCCGCTTTGGTGGATTTCGCGTGTACCCGTCCGGCGTCCAGGCGTTGTTCTGGTCGCAAGCGACGATGGATTCAACCCAGCCATCACCATTCCTGGTCGAGCAAACGACCGATGCCGGCCGAACCTGGCAGGCAGCGAGCCTGCGCTGCGCGCCCAGCGGACCATGCATCGGCCTCGGACCACAGGACAACGGTCGCTGCATGGCCGTCGGAGAGTGGCAAGTCATCGAAATCTCCAGCGATGGTGGACGGTCCTGGACCTCTCCCGGCTGGCCCGGCCGGCTGAGTGCCTGCACAACCTCGCAACTCGTCGGTCTCGATTCCAACGGCACGGCCGCCATCGATCAGATGGGACCGTACACGCTGATGCGGTCGTCCGATGGTGGATCCAACTGGGAGGACGTCGCACTTCCCTTGCTGCCCGGGGCGGATGCCGATCCCGGAACGGTACAGGGATCGTTGCAGATCCTTCCCGATGGACGGCTGCTCCTAGCAGGTAATCGCTGGTATCTCCTGGGGTCCGGGGCTACCGCCTGGTGTTCCGTCGCAGCGGCACCCCCGATTCCGAATGGAGAATGGTCGGCGAGCCCCCTGCTGATCGGCGACCGGCTCTACTGGAGCGACCCGATGGCGGGCGCTGCAGTGGGCGTGGCGCTCAGAAGTTTTCCGATCAGCGCCGTGCACTGCTAAGCGGCCAATCTTGCGGTAATCTTTCCGGCTGTATGGTGCCGTTATGGCCCGGGAGTGAACTGCCACGGCGGTAGCCCGGTCGCCGCAACCGGCGCGGCGTGATGAATTTCAGGAGCTGGTCAAGGTGGCGCTCGACGTCGCCGGATCACTCGAACCTCGGGAAGTCATCGCGCGCATCCTCGAGCGCGGGATCCACGCGGTGCAGGCTGATCGCGCCACGCTTTCCAGCCTGAGCGACGACCACGTGGTGGTCGAGGCGACCTACGGTCGAGCCGGCCAGCTGACCTGGGTCGGGCAGCGCTACTCTCTCGATTACTTCGCCGGCCAGCCGCTAGTCAAAAAAGCGATCGAGAGCATGCAACCGACGTTCGGCGGGGGCCTCGCGGTCGATCGCGCGGCGCCCGAGTTTCGGCAAGCGATCGCCGATGTCCAGCATGTGGCGGTCATTCCGCTGGTCCACGGCGGCAGGGTGATCGGCATGCTGGTGCTGAGCCGCTACGAGGACGATCCCTTCACCGCCGACGACCTGGCAGCGCTGACGCTGCTGGGCGCGATCTCCGGATTGGCCCTCCGGAACGCGCGCCTCTATGAGGAAGGCGAGGCCGCCCGCAAACGGGCCGACGAGACCGCGGCCCGGCTGCGCTCCGCTGTCGAGGCCGCGGAAGACGTGGCCAGCCAGGTGCGGCTCGATCAGGTATTGGTCCGCCTGCTCGAGCGGGCTGTCGCGTCGGTCGGCGCCGACGGCGCCTCGGTGGCCCGGCTCGAGGGCGCGGAGATGGTGCTCGAATCGACCACCAGTGGTGCCGCCGTGGGCACGCGCTGGCCCCTGGCGCCGAAGGTCCTGGCTGGCGTCAAGAAGGGCAAGTCCGTGGAGCTCACCGCCTCCGAATATACGGGCGCTCCAGAGGGACTCGAGCCGATCGTGCAACCGTTCCGGCGATTCCTGGTGGCACCACTAGCGATCGGCGGCGAGACCATTGGCTTGCTGGCGATGGGCCGTCGCCGGGACGAGCCTTTCGATCCCGCCGCCGTCCAATCGCTCCAGCAGCTGTCCACGCTGGGCGCCCTATTGCTCCGCAATGCCCGCCTGATGGCGCAGTCGCAGGAGGCGGAGCGGGCCAAGAGCGAGTTCATGAGCATTGCGGTTCATGAGCTGCGCTCGCCGCTGACGGTCACCGGTGGCTACCTCGGTATGGCGCTCGAGGGTGGATTCGGCGAACTATCCGAGCCGCTGAAAGTGGTGCTGCAGACGGCCCAGCGGAAGAACGAGGAAGCGAAGGCCCTGGCCGACGAGCTCCTGACGGTCGCCCGACTCGAAGGCCGGGCCTTGAAACCCAGTTCGGACCGCCTTTCGGTGAGCGATATCGTCCATGAATCGCTGGCTCGAGCCCGGCCGCGGGCCGAGCTCGTCAAGGGAATGCTCAAGACCGAAACCAGCGACGACATCGAGGTGAAGGCCGATCGGACGCTCGTCGGCAAGATCCTGGACAACCTGATCAACAACGCGCTGGTCTACAGCGACCATCCGCCGGTCGTGCGACTGACGGTGCGTCGCGACGGCGAGCAGGTCGCGATCATCGTCACCGATGACGGCATCGGCATTTCGGCCGAGGACCGGGGCCGGATCTTCGGCCGTTTCGCCCGGGGCACGGACCGGCGCGTGCTCGAGAAGCCCGGAACCGGTCTCGGCCTCTACCTCAGTCGTGGTCTCGCCGAGCAGATGGGCGGATCGCTCCAGCTCGAGTCCAGCCGGCCGGGGAAGGGCTCGACGTTCGTGCTCCGTCTCCCGGTCGCTGTCGCTTAACTGGCCAGCCCGTTCAGCAGGCGACGCGAGCTCGCGCTGACATCCTTCACGGCCGCCTCGAAGGCCGGGGCGTTGGCCCGCGACGGCACCCGGTAGCCGCTGATCTTCCGGACGAACTGCAGCGCGGCGTCGTGGATTTCCTGGTCGGTTGGCTTTCCCTCGCGACGGCGGAGCGTCTTGATGCTTCGGCACATGGGCACAGTCTGCCAAAAAGGCCTGCGGACAGCCGTGGCTCGTAGCCGCCACCGGCAAGACCCGGCACCCTCGCACGTTCCCCGATCAGTCGTGATAAACAAGTGACGCCCCAGCCCGAGCCGTTACCCGCGATCTCGAAGGCAAAATCGCGCGGCCACGCCATGAGGTTGCTTGGCCTTCTCGGCGCTAGCGCGGCCGTCCTCCTGGTGTTCGAGATCGTGGCCCCCATCGGGCTGATTGCCGTCGGGGTCGTCCTCCTTGGAAAATCCGCCAGTTCCGAGGCGGCGGCGAACGCTTACCGTGCCGCGCCGCCGTGTTCGGCGATAGTCTCCTCTGCAAGCTGCTTCACCCTGGAGCGAGGCATCATCACAAGGGCGGAGGTAAGCCACGGCAAATCGGGCGATACCACCGATCTCGACATCCGTCTGGTCGGACGCACGGAGTCCACATGGGTCAGCACCTCATTTGCCGCAGAAGATGCACTCCAGGTCGGCATACCGGTGACTGTCAAGCTCTATCACGGTCAGATCACCCTCGTCACGCTTCCCGGGTTCCGGCTGACCGCCCGAGACAATCCAACCCGGGTCCAGCAAGATGAGCGGCTCGGCGGCTATCTCTTCATCGGAATTGGCGTGCTGTTCGGCAGCGCCCTCCCGATCGCCTGGCTCAAAAACCGGAAGCGGCCGACCGGCTACATCAATCTGGGGCTTCCTGTCTCGACCCGGGAGGCGCGGCTGCGGCAGCAACTGGCGGCGCGGTTCGGCCTGCCCGATCCCGCTTCCGCGGAAGCGCTGTCCCCCACATCCGTCACGTTGCCCTACACGCTCCGACCCCAAGCCGCACCGAAAAGCGGGCGCTCGTGGTGGATCGCGCCGATCGCCCTCGTGGTCGGGTTCCCCCTGATGGCCTTGCGCCTTCGCGCGCCCGCCCTCGTTGTCCTGGTCACCCTTGTGATTAGTGCATCAGCTGCCAGCATCGGCGTCGTCCTGCATTCGCTCTACATTCGCAACCGCCGGGTAGTCGTCGACGACCTCAACGTCACGCAGGTCGACCTCTGGGGACGGCAGCGGTCCGTCGCCAGGCCCGAAATCAGCCGCATCGCCATTCCCACGCTGAGTTCCTTTTCAACCGGGCTGGGATTCGAACCGCGGATCCTACTCCTCGCTAACGACGGGCGCTGTCTTATGGCGCTGCCCCGATACCACATTCCAGGCGCTCAGGCGTCGGAGCTCGCAACGGTTCTCCGGGTACCGGTGGATTCGGGCCTGCCCCGAATCCTCTCGCGCAAAGAGATGGGGCGGGAGTTCCCCGGCTCTCTAACGTGGATGGAGCGGCATGTTGTGCTCGTGAATCTCCTGCTGGCACCGGCCACCCTCGCGCTGATCGTGCTCTTCGTTTGGGCAGCGAACGGATTCAAATAGGCCGTGCCTGCGCCCGCACCCGCCTATCGTTACGGTTATGCTGCGGCGCCCCGCGCTTGACGCCGATGTCGCCGTGATTGGCGCGGGACCCGCCGGAGCCGCGACCGCCCTGTTTGCCGCGCGTCGAGGACATCGCGTCGTCGTCATGGACAAGCAGGCTTTTCCGCGAGATAAACCATGCGGCGAGGGCTTAATGCCGAGCGGCCGGCCGCCGCTGCGCGAGCTGGGCCTTGATGAGATCGTCACGGCGAATGGCGCGCCTCCGCTCACCGGAGTTCAGTTCGGCGTGGCCCACCAGCCCCAACGTGCGGTCCCATTCCCGGAACATCAGGGGGATCAGGCCGGGCTGGGAATCCGTCGGCTGGACTTCGATGCCCGGCTCGCCGAGAGGCTGTCGCGCGATCCGCTCATCGAATTCTGCCAGGACACCGAAGTCCGTGATCTCCGGCGCGATTCGGGCACGCTCTCAACGCTGGCGACGACGCGTGGTGAGGTCCGGGCGCGGTTTGTCGTGGTCGCCGACGGGCTGCGCTCCAGTCTTCGCCACCGCCTCGGCTGGACGGTTGGACCGCGGCCGCCGCATCGCTACGGGATCGTGGCCCACTGGCAAATCGAAGGGCCCGTCGATCCCTGGGTCCGGATCACGTTCGACGAGGGCCTCGAGGTCTATGAGGGCCCCGTCGCCGGCGATCAACGGATGATCGGCCTCCTCTGTTACCAGGACCGAATGCCGGACTTCAGCGGGCGGCTGGCCGCGCGCTATCGCGAGATCGTGCTGTCGCTCCGCCCCGAGCTCGGCGATGCGGAGCTCGTCGGACCGGTCGCGGCGACTGGACCGTTCTGGTACCGCGCGAAGACGGTTGCCGAGCATGGCATCTTTCTGGTTGGCGATGCCGGGGGATTCACCGACCCGATTACCGGGGAAGGCATCGCCGCCGGTCTGCGGCAGGCGCGCGCCTTCGCGGCGGCACTCGATTCATCGAATCCCGAACGCACCTACCGGCAGGCGCATCGCCGCCTCACGACGAACCCACGTCGCGTCGCCTCTCTTTTTCTACGCCTGAGCCGAACGCCCGCGCTCGTGGAGCGCGGTCTCCGCAGCCACGAGCGTGCGCCCCGGATGCTGAGCAAGCTGCTCGGCGTCGGCTTCGGCTACTGGGGATTCAACCGGATCACGCCGCGCGAGTGGGTCCGGATGTTCACCGGTCGCTGAGCAGGCGGGGCAGGAAGCGCGGCTTATCCCCCATCCGCTCGCGGTACGCCGGGATCGCCATCAACAGGGCATCCTCTTCGATGATGCGCCGGCGAAGTAATGCCGCATTGGCCACACCAAGGCCCAGCGCAGTCAGGTAGGCGCCGCCGATCAGCGGGACGCCAAGAAACTCCAGCTCGAGGGCCACATAG
>VBHC01000219.1 GCA_005889535.1 Chloroflexota bacterium | reverse complement strand
CCCGAAGCGACACCCGCAGGCTCTGCGGATCCGGAATCTCGTCAGCGGTTACCACCCAGGGGCCGATCGGCGATGACCCGTCAAGGCTCTTGCCCTTGAAGAACTGGCCGCCCCAGCCGTTCTGGATGTCGCGGGCGGAAACGTCATTGACGACGGTGTAGCCGAAGACATGCCGCATCGCATCGGCGGCCTTGATGTTGGCGCCCCCACGGCCGATCACCACGCCAAGCTCGGCCTCCCAGTCGATCTTTTCGCTCACCACGGGATCGATTGGAATGTCGTCGAACGGCCCGGTCAACGATGTTTGGGCCTTGGTGAAGATCGTCGGAGGCTTCACCTGCTCACCCCAGGCACGAGCGCTTTCGGCCGCATGCCTCTCGTAATTTCGACCGATCGCGAGCACGTCGCCTCTTGGCGGATCAAGCGGAGGCAGGATCCTCAGGTCCTGGAACCGTCGGACGAACGGCGCGCCACTCGAGGCTTTCGTCGACGTCAGGAGCTGCCGGATATGGTTCACGCCGACGTCCCCCAGATCGATCACGCTCAGCAGGTCCGCCGGCGCTGAGCGCTCGGACGCGGCGACCTCGACGAGATCCACCACCTCGTCGAGGTTGGCACCGTGTACGATGCCCAACCGACGCTCGCCGGCATGCTGGAACATCAAGAATCTCATCCCTTCTCCACCTCCGAGCCGGCGGATGGCGACCCACCGGTGCCAGCTCCTAAAAATAGTTCCTCGAAGTCGTGGCGCCCGAGGAGTTCGCCGGGACGCCCTTCCAGCCGGGTAGCGCCCGAAACCAGGACGACGGTCCAGGCGGCTACATCGAGGGCTGCGCGCGCCCGCTGTTCAACCAGCAACACGGCCTTGTCGAGGTTGGCCAAGCGTCGAATGTGATCGCGGAGCAGACTGTCGGCGAGCTTCGGCGACAGGTTGGCGGTGGGCTCATCGAGGATGAGGACGGCCGGGTCGAGCATCAGCACGCGAGCGATGGCGAGCATCTTGCGCTCGCCGCCGCTCAGCTTGTCGGCACGCCGTTTCAGCATCGGCGCCAGCGCCGGAAAGACCCGGATCACCTCATCGACCCGTTCCCGGATCCGGTCGGCAGCCAGCAGG
>VBHC01000096.1 GCA_005889535.1 Chloroflexota bacterium | reverse complement strand
CCGTGGCTATCGAGCCCGAAGGCCACGACCTGGCGACGCTGATCTGGCATCACGATTACGCAGCCCCGCTGCTCGACGCGGTTTCGGCGAAATGAAATAAAAAAGGGCTCCCGACCGGGGAGCCCTTCTTGCGTTCTAGCGCTTAGTCGGCGAAGTGCTTGCTGTGGCCGTAGGCGTGACCGTGCCCGTGCGATGTGCCGGACTGCGAATCCGTCGAGTCGCTATCCGACTCGGTCGCGTCCGGGGTCTCGGTCTTGGCGCTGTCAGTCTTCGTTGTGGACGTCGGCTGGGTCTTGCACCAGGCGTTCGCGCCACTCATCAGCTTGCCGTGGTAGTTCTTCGAAAGCTTCAGCGAGCTCCCCAGCGTTCCCTGGGGCGCCAGCGCGTAATTCCGGTTCGTAGCGAGCCACGAGACGCATTCGCCCGCGTTCTTGAAGCCATTCGCCGGGAGCGTCAGCGCCGCCGCCCCGTTGAGCGGGACCAGCGTCAGCTGGTTGTCGCCAGCGCCCAGCGTAAACGACGTCGGGTTGTCAACGGTAATCGTGTTGTTCGCGTTCGCGGCAGCATACGCGCCGGCAGCGCCCAACGTGAGCGCGCCAGCCGCCAGGCCGGCCGCGATCTTCAACTTCGCCGTAATCCGAATCATTTCTTATCAGGTCCTCCTTGAATGAAATCAAAGACCTGCTTAGTACAACGCCGGGCCTGATCAGCCGCATATGGACGGTGGGCCGTCGTTACAGCCGAACCGGCAGCGATCCTCTTTGTGTAACGGGGCGGTCGCGGCGTCGCGCGTATCCTGAAACGGATCGTGCGCTCCGAGATCGAATTAACTCCCACCAAGACAGTGGCATCCACGGTGTGGCGCCCGCGGCTGCTGCTGCCGCTTGCGTTCACGGGCGGCCTTGCCAGCCTGGGCATCGAGTTCGCGGCGGCCCGCCTGCTCGCCCCCTTCTTCGGGCAGTCGCTTTTCATCTGGGGGACCCTGATCGGAATGATCCTGATCTACCTGACGATCGGCTACTACGCCGGCGGCCGCCTGGCCGATCGTTACCCCGACGCTCGGCTCCTGTATCGGATCGCCGCCGCCGCCGCGCTCCTGACGGCGGCCATCCCGATCGTCTCCCGGCCGATCCTCTCCCTGGCCCAGAGCGGTTTCGCCCAGGTCTCGGTGGGCCTTGTGCTGGGCTCGCTGATCTCGGTCATCGTCCTATTTGCGGCGCCTGTAGTCCTGCTGGGGATGGTCTCGCCCTTCGTGATCCGGCTACGCATCCGGCAGCTCGAGACGGCCGGCAATGCGGCCGGCGCGGTCTACGCGCTGTCGACCCTGGGCAGCATCCTGGGGACATTCATTCCGGTGTTCTGGCTGATTCCCACGTTTGGGACCCGACCAACGATCTTCATCCTCGCGTTTCTACTCGGCATCATCTCGGCCGCGGGACTTCTGGGCGGCGGCCGCCGGCGCCTCTACCTGCTGCTCCCGGTGGCGATTGCCGTGCTGGCGCTCTTTGGTGGCGGGTCGATCCGGGCGGCGGCCTACGGCGTCCGGCTGTACGAAACGGAGTCGGCCTACAACTACATCCAGGTCGTCAAAGTCGGCAACGAGACCCAGCTCGTGCTCAACGAAGGCCAGGCCGTGCATTCCGTCTACGACCCGACTTCCGATTACACCCATGCCTACTGGGATGAGGTGCTGCTGGCTCGCTATTTTGGCTCCGGCCGGGCGCCCAAGCGCGCGGCGGTCGTGGGTCTGGCCGGTGGAACTATCGCGCGCGAGCTGACGGCGATTGAGGGTCCGGTCCGCATCGATGGCGTAGAGCTGGATCCCAAGATCGTCGACGTCGGCCGCAAGTACTTCGCAATGACGGAGCCGAACCTTCACGTGACGGTGGCCGACGGGCGCTACTGGATGGCCACCCAGGCCGGCCAGTATGACTTGATCCTTGTCGACGCCTACCGTCAACCGTACATCCCGTTTTACTTGACGACCCGCGAATTCTTCGAGCAGGCTCGGCAGCATCTTGCGCCTGACGGCGTGCTGGCCGTGAACGTCGGACGCACCCAGACCGACTACCGGCTGGTCGACGCCCTTTCTGGCACGCTGACCGCGGTCTTTCGCAAGACCTTCATCATCGACACCGCGGGGCGCTTCAACAACAGCGTGGTGTTCGCCACCGACGCGCCCGCCTCCGTGGAGCAGTTCCGCGCCCGGGCTGAGGTAGAGTCGAATCCCAAGCTACGGCCAATCATCAGTGATGCCCTGGACGCCGGCAACCTCCGGCAAGCGCATCCGAACGGGATCGTCTTCACCGATGACCTGGCGCCGGTGGAACGCCTGATCGACGACATCATCGTCAGTTACATCCGGACGACGAGGTAAAATCGTTTCCATGGCCGTTACCCAGCTGACTGAAGAGGTCGTGCTTGCGGCACTGAGCACGGTGAAAGATCCGGAGCTTCACCGCGGGATGATCGAACTCAAGATGATCCAGGACGTCAGCCTGGTCGACCCCCGGACGGTGGCGATGCGCGTGGTGCTGACCACACCCGCCTGCCCGCTCAAGAACCAAATCCACGACGATATCGACGCCGCCCTGGCAACTTTGCCCGGCGCGCCGAAGGCGGAGATCAAGTGGGACGCTCAGGTCTCCCGCACCGGCTCGATCCCGCAGATGCAGCAGATCGAGGGCGTCAAGAACGTGGTGTCCGTCGGCGCCGGGAAAGGCGGGGTCGGCAAGTCCACCTCCGCCGTGAACCTGGCGCTCGCACTGGGGCAGCTGGGCGCCAGGACCGGCGTCCTCGACGCCGATGTCTACGGGCCGAACGTGCCGATCCTGCTCGGCGCGCAACGGGAAAAGCCGTACGCGCAAAACGACAAAATCATTCCCATCCAGCGCTACGGCATCAAGCTGATATCGATTGCGTTCTTCATCGAGGCTGACAAGCCGGCCATCTGGCGCGGGCCGATGCTGTCCGGGGCCGTCAGGCAGTTTCTCTTTGACGTCAACTGGGGCGAGCTGGATTACCTGGTCGTCGATCTGCCACCGGGAACCGGTGACGTGCAGCTGACCATGTCGCAGAGCATCCCGATGACGGGCGCCGTGGTGGTCTCGACGCCGCAGGACGTGTCCACGGCCGACGTCGGCCGGGCCATCCAGATGTTCAACACGCTCAAGGTGCCAAACCTCGGGCTGATTGAGAACATGAGCTACTTCATCTGTCCGCACTGCGGCCAACGTGAAGATATTTTTGGCCATGGCGGAGCGAAGGCCCTTGCCGAACGGATGAAGATCCCCTTCCTGGGCGAGATCCCCCTGGACCGGAAGATTCGTGAAGGCGGGGGCCCCGGGGTCCCGCTGATGGTCAGCGAACCGGACTCGCCCCTGGCGTCCGTCTATCGTGAGGTCGCCTCGCAGCTCGCGGCCCAGGTCAGCATTCGCAACTTCAAGCAAGCGAGCGTCATCCCGTTACGGACAATCTAGATATAGTTCGTACTCGTTGAGTTCACGACGGCGTCTGGTCGCGGTCTGTGGTGAGTCAGACCCGCGGACGTCACTGGCCGACCTGGCTTTCGAGCTGGGCCGCGGCATTGCGCAACGAGGTGCCGTCTTGATCTGTGGCGGGCTCACCGGTGTGATGGAGCATGCCGCCCGCGGTGCCCGATCCGAGGGCGGCTTGACCATCGGTCTCCTGCCCGGCGATGATCCGAACGACGCGAACGAATACATCGACATTGCGATCGCCACGAGCCTCGGCCACGGGCGCAATGCGGTGCTGGCAAGAACGGCTGACGGCGTCGTCGCGCTGGGCGGCGGGCTCGGAACCCTGTCCGAGATCGCGCTCGCGCTGAGGAATGGTCGGCCGACGATCGGCATCAAGACCTGGCGATTCGATCGCGACGGCCGCACCGAGCCGGAGCTCCCCCTGGCTGCCAACCCGAGCGAGGCCCTGGACTGGTTGTTCGCCAGGCTGGCTCACCCAGGGTGAGCGCCCCGCACCAGCTCGACCAGCGAGCCCGAAACGCCTTCCGCGAGGCCTTCGGCTATCCGCCGGGATCGGTCGCCGTCGCGCCGGGTCGCATGAACATCGTCGGCGAGCACACCGATTACAACCAGGGTTTCGTCTTGCCGGCCGCCATCGATCGGCACACCGCGGTCGCGCTTCGGCTCCGGCGTGATGTCCGGATTGCGTTGTCCAGCGATCGGTACGGCGGATCAATCGCCCTGGAACGCTTGCCGCCCCGGCGACAGGGGAACTGGGCGGATTACGTGTTAGGGGTGGCGCGCGAGATTGGTAATCGCTTCGGCGAAGGGCCAGGCTTCGAGGCCGTCGTCGCGTCGGACGTGCCGGTTGGCGCGGGGTTGAGCTCATCCGGCGCGCTTGAGGTGGCGCTGGCGGTGGCCCTGCTGGCGGCCCGCGGGATCGAGATGGCGCCGCTTAAGATCGCACAGCTCTGCCAGACGGGGGAGAACGAGTTCGTTGGGGCGCAGACCGGCATCATGGACCAATTCACCGCGCTGAAGGCCCGCGGGGGCAACGCCATTCTGCTCGACTGCCGAAGCCTGGAGGACGAGTATGTGCCGCTACCCGGCGGACAGCTGACCTGGCTGCTGGCCGACACGCGGGTTCGTCACGAGCTGGCCTCCTCCGCGTACAACCAGCGTCGAATCGAGTGCGAGGCCGCCGCCCGCGAGCTCGGCCTCACCAGCCTGCGCGAGGCCAGCGTCGACGACCTGGAACGGATCGCCGACCCGGTCCAGCGCCACCGCGCCCGGCACGTGATTACCGAGAATGCCAGGGTGCTCTCGGCGGCCGACTCGCTACGTCGCCGCGTGCCAAGAGGCCTCGGCCCAATTCTTTATGCCTCGCATGAGAGCCTTCGCCTCGATTTCGCGGTAAGCTGCCGGGAGCTTGACTGCCTCGTGGAGCTCGCTGCCGGGATGCCGCAGGTGATCGGCGCGCGGATGATGGGCGGCGGCTTTGGCGGCTGCGCCCTGGTGCTCGTCGAGTCAACCGGTACTGATGATGTCGAGCAGCACCTGAGCCAGGGCTACGCCGAGGAATTTCACCGATCGCCGCAGTTCTATCGGGTCCGAGCTGTGGACGGCGTCATGCCGGAAAGAGTCGCGTGAATTCCACGTCGCTGAACGATTGTCTCTCGCTGTTTCCCTCCCAGGCCCTGAACCGACAGGAGCTCAACGCCGGCTGGCGGATGGCGATCGCGACGCTCGGCGAGGGGGAGGATCGCGGGTTTTCGAGACTTGACTTCGACGACGATGCCTGGGCGCCGGTCGCGGTCCCCCGCCTGCACGGCGCCACCAGCGGCAACGAGGCGATCTGGTACCGGGTCCGCTTTCCTCGGCCACGCCACCGCCAGCGCACCTTGCTGCGATTCGACGGCGCCTTCCTGGTTGCCAACGTCTGGCTGAACGGCCGCCTGCTCGGCAGCCACTACGGGTATTTCGCGCCCTTCAGCTTCGATATCTCGTCGTTCTTGCTGGAAGAGAACGTGCTGGCCGTCTGCATCGAGGCGCCAGTGGAGCAGGACCTGTCGGCGAAGCGTCACCTGATGGGGCTCTTCAATGACTCGGATACGAAGCCGTACCCCAGCCGCGAGCTCGGCAGGCTTGGCGAGCAATACGTCTGGCACGTGCCGATGGGCCTCTGGCGGCCCGTGTCCCTGGAGCAGGTCGGCCACGTGGTCGCGGAGTGGCTGCACTGCGAGTCACGTATAGAGCAGGGCGACCTGGCACGGCTCGCCTTGCGGATCCGCCTGCGCAATCTGGATGGGCGGATCATGACCGGAGAGCTGGCGATTCGCGTGGCGCCGGACAACTTCGAGGGTGGCACGCCCCTTGAAATGCGGCGGGGCTTCCGGCTGAACGGGCACGACGTCCAGGAGGTCCTCGTCGAAGTGGGGCTCGTCGACCCGCAGCTCTGGTATCCATGGACGCATGGCGAGCCGTCCCTCTACCGCGCCGAAGTGGAGATTACCGCCGACGAGCGCCGTAGCGCCAGCCTGGGCGAGACGTTCGGGATCCGCGACGTCAGCTTGCAGACGCGCGCCGAAGGCTGGACCTTCGCCGTCAACGGCCGGCCGATGTTCATGCGCGGCGCGAACTATTGCTCGCAGTTCTTCCTCGATGCCGCAACAGACGACCTGATCAAGTCCGACGTCGATCTGGCGAAGCAGGCCAACATGGATATGATGCGGCTCAACGCGCACGTCGAGCCGCCCTGCCTCTATGACACTGCCGATCGATCCGGGATGCTCGTGTGGCAGGACCTGCCGCTGATCGGCTCCTACGTGCACCGGGCGGACGCGCGCTCGCTGGCGTTCTTTCGCGATGCCGTCCTCAGCCAGGCGGAGGAACTGGTGCATCTCGGGTACAACCACCCATCTATCGTCACGTATGCCATCCACGCCGACCCACCCTGGAGCCACTCGCTCAAGTGGCTGGGCGAGCGTCATACGGAGCAACTCAATCGCGACGTCGACGAGGAAGCGGCGGCCCTGCTGCGCTCGCTGGACCCGTCGCGTCCGGTGCTTCCCGGGGCAGGTGACCAGGACCTCCATTGCCAGGTCGGCTGGTCGCACGGCCACTGGCGCGACCTGGCCGGCCTCAGTCCGGCCTTCGTCAGCGAAGTCGGAGCGCAGTCCTTACCCAATGGCAATTCGCCGGTCTGGCGAAACCTCAACCGCGGCTGGCCGGTCGCCGACGACGACGAGAGCTGGCGTTACGCCGGCTACCAGCCCGCCGAGTGGTCGTCAAGTGGCATCGGCCGCCCGTCGGCGCACCCCAGCCGGGACGCCTGCATCCGAGCGAGCCAGGAATACCAGGCGCATCTGCTGCGATTTGCCGTCGACCGGTTTCGGCGGCAAAAGTTCGAACACTGCGGTGGTGTGCTGGTGTCACATCTCGTCGACAGCTTCCCGGCTATCAGCGCCGCCCTCCTGGATCACGCACGCCGTCCAAAGCGCGCCTACCGCAGCGTGGCCGACGCCTTTGCGCCGCTATTTTTGACCGTGGACCTGCCTGAGAACCAGGCTGCCGTGGACGGGTTGCTGCTCCGTCTGCCGCGCGGCCGGCTCCAGC
>VBHC01000211.1 GCA_005889535.1 Chloroflexota bacterium | reverse complement strand
TCCAGGCGGCGCTGACCGACGTCTGGATCTTCGCCATCCTCATCCTGGTCCTCGTCTTCCGGCCCACCGGACTGCTGGGGATGCAGGTTCCCGAAAAATGAGCCGCCAGCTGCTGCGCAACGACTTCGCCATGCGCTGGGCACGGGGTACATTTCGCGACCGAAACCGCACGATTTACACACTGCTGATCATCGGCGCGCTGCTGTTTCCCAGCTTCGCCGACCTGACCACCGGGGGCTCGGGAAACCACCTCGTCAGCACCGCAGCTGACGCCGGCGTCTACGTCCTGCTCGCGATCGGGCTCAACGTCGTCGTCGGATTTGCCGGGCTCCTCGACCTGGGCTATGCCGCGTTCTTCGCGATCGGCGCCTACACCTACGGCGGCAGCCCGCTCCATATCGAGATCCACCTTCCCTTCTGGCTGCTTCTTTTAGTAGCCATGCTTGTGGCAGCCACCTTCGGCGCCATCCTCGGCGCCCCCACCCTGCGCCTTCGGGGCGACTACCTGGCGATCGTGACCCTCGGATTCGGCGAGATCGTACCGCGCGTTTTCCGCTTCCTTGGCGCGGGCTCGCCGATCGGCAACTGGACGGGCGGCGTTAACGGCATCGCCGCCATCGACCCGCCAAAGCTGCCCGCCTTCGTCAGCGGCCCATGGTTCGGGGTCGCCACACCGATCAAGGTCGTCAGTCCCTTCGATTTCAGCGACAGCAACTGGGCGCCCATGGACTACTACTGGCTGATTCTCATCCTCCTGGGCGTGTGCGTCGTGCTGGTGACTAACCTCCAGAATTCACGCATCGGTCGCGCCTGGATGGCGGTCCGCGAAGATGAGGTCGCTGCGGCGGCCAGCGGCATCAACACGGTCGCCATCAAACTCCTCGCCTTTGCCATCGGCGCTTCGTTCGCAGGCTTCGCCGGCTGCTATTACGGCGCCAAGTTGTCGCTGGTCAGCTCCGAAAACTTCGAGTTCGTCGTCTCGGTCAGCATCCTGATCATGGTCGTGCTCGGCGGCATGGGCAACATCCCCGGCGTCATCTTTGGGGCGCTGACGATCTTCTTCGTCCAGTTCTTCGTACTCACCAACCTTCCCGACTATGCGGTGGCCGCCGCCAACGCCGTCGGCCTCGGCGCCCTCAACACCCCGTCTGCCAACGGCGCCTGGGTGGGCCTGCACGACGAGGTGCAGCGGCTG
This sequence comes from Chloroflexota bacterium, assembly GCA_005889535.1. Lineage (GTDB taxonomy): Bacteria > Chloroflexota > Dormibacteria > CF-121 > CF-121 > CF-13. The sequence continues at coordinate 858 of VBHC01000211.1, read as the reverse complement.
AACTTCATCGTCTTCGGCCTGATCCTTGTCATCGTCATGCTGCTGCGACCACAGGGGCTCTTCCCCAGCCGCATCCGGGAGCAGGAGCTGGAGAAGGGGACGGCTGAAGAAGCGGTGTTCGACGTTCGCGAGGCGACCGATTGAGCGAGGGCGGGACGACTCCGCCGACCATTCTCGACGTTGACCACGTGATCAAGCGCTTCGGCGGTCTGACCGCGATCGATGACGTCAGCTTCACCATTCGAACGGGTGAGATCTTTGCGCTGATCGGTCCGAACGGCGCCGGGAAGACGACGCTCTTCAACACCATCACCGGCCTCTACAAGCCGACGGCCGGTGTAATCCGTTTTCAGGGCCGCGACATCACCGGGCTCAAGCCGTACAAGATTGCCGACCTGGGCATCGCTCGCACCTTTCAACAGATCCGACTGTTCTCGTACATGTCGGCCCTGGACAACGTGCGGATAGGGGAACACCCACGCATGCATGCCAAGCTCTGGGATGCGCTGTTCAAGACACGGTTTGCCAGGCGCGAGGAGATGCGGGTCACCGAGCGGGCGAACGAGCTGCTCGATTTCGTCGGCATCCGGCAGCAGGCCCACAACTACGCCCGCAATCTTCCCTACGGCTCTCAGCGGCGGCTTGAGATTGCGCGAGCGCTGGCCGGCGATCCGAAGCTGCTCTTGCTGGACGAGCCGGCGGCGGGCGCCAACCCGCAGGAAAAACGCGAACTCATGGAACTGGTGGGACGGATCCGCAGCCAGGGCATCACCGTGCTGCTGATCGAGCACGACATGAAGGTCGTTATGGGCATCTCGGAGCGCATCGTTGTCCTGGATTACGGCGAGAAGATCGCCG
>VBHC01000095.1 GCA_005889535.1 Chloroflexota bacterium | reverse complement strand
TCGAGGATCCGGACGGCAATGAGATCGAGCTGTACATCGACGTCCAGCCCGCCGTCTGGAAGGAGGATCCGGCGGCCGTCTTCGCCCCGCCCCGGCCACTCCGGCTTTAACCCCGGCCGTTTTCCTTAGCGCAAGCAAGCGACGGTGTTCGCGTTCCACGATTGTGAGCCGATCCAAGCGCGCTGATCGGGTGGAATCCGTGTTACGGCATGTCGATGCGACCCTCGGGCGCGCGCTGACCAGGGCCCGCACCCGCAGCGCCGGCGTCCTTCGCAAACAGATCAGCGGTCTCCAGAGCGGGCTCAAGAAGCTGAGCGGGGGGCTGGAGCAGTTGGAAGCCAAACCCCCGGCCGCCTCACCCAAACGCGGCGACCGCCCGGCGACGGCCTCCAAGCCGGCACGCGCCCGCAAACCGAAGAAAGCCGCGTAAGGACGCGTCCGGCCGCAGCTAGTCCAGGTGGTGTTCAACCGCGAAGCGGGTGGCCGCGCTTCGCGATTTGAGTCCCAGCTTCGCGTAGATTGATCGCAGGTGGGCGTCCACCGTCCGGGTACTGACGCCGAGCCGCTCCGCGATCTGCCGGTTCATCAAGCTGGCGGCAACCAGTTTGAGCACTTCCACCTCTCGTGGCGTGAGGCCGTCGATCCGGTTGGCTCTAGGCACCGCGAACCAATTAATCTATGCAGTAAAGTAGGCATTCAGCGGTCAACATTGCTGATCATAGCAGTCAGCAGTGAGCGCTATGAGCGATAAATTACTGACGACCAGGGAGGCCTCAACGTTCCTGCGCGTGAGCGAGGCTTCGGTTCGCCGCTGGGCTGACGCCGGGATTCTGACCGCCAGCCGGGTTGGCCGCCGCCGCGCCCGCCGCTTTCGAGAGGCCGATCTGCTCCAGTTCATGCAACCGGGCCAGCGCGGACCCGCGTCTGCTCCTGGGGTTCCACGTGCGATCGTCATCCAGGGGATGGCGGTCAGCCTGGGCAGTCACCTGGTCAGCTTCTACTCGAGCGATGCCGGCCGGCTCCGGGTGGGGCTTCCGTTTCTCCGCGACGGCCTGTTGAGCGGCCAGGCATGTTTGATGTACGTGACCGCCCCCCTGCGCGACCATTACCTGAAAGCGCTCGGCGGCGAGAGAGTTGACGTCGACGCCGCCATCAGCACCGGCTTGCTTACGTTCATGTCGACCCACCGTCAGTCGACTGCCGGGTGGATCGCGGAGTTCGAGCGTCTCGTGGCCAACGCCTTGAGAGACCATCCGGGACCAGTGCGCTTTCTGGGAGAAACCGTCACCGGCCTCCAGAACCTGGGTTCCGTTCAGGAGCTCTTGACGCTCGAGCAACAGCTGGGGCCGGTGATGCGGCGGTTGCCGGTCGTGATGCTCTGCCCCTACGATGTCCGGACCTTCGACGGCCTCACGATTGTCGAGGCCCTCAAGCTGCATTTCGATACGTACAGCTACCAACTTGCCTCTTTCTTGAGCTGACCGGTCGGGTAGACTGGAGCCCGGAGGGGAACTAGAGTCCGATGCATCGTCGGCTACTTCGCGAGCCGCACGTCCTGGCCCACGAGCTCCGCACGCCACTGGCCGTCCTGGCGGGCTGGTACTCGTTAGTCAGGGACGCCGACATTTCTCCGGACGCCACGCCCGCGGAGTGGGCCACAGCGATGGCCGCCTGCCAGGACGCGGTAAATCGTCTCAACCTGGTGATCAGCCAGGCGTGTGATGAGGCCGATTCCCTCAGGCGCCTGCAGGGGCCGGCTTACGAGCAGTTCAACCAGTTGCTCACGCGCACGGAGGCGGCCATCATTCACTCGCGTGAGGTGCTGCTGCAGCTTCGGCATCGGCGCCAGGATGTGACGGACCTGGGGGAGGCCGCAGGGAAGCGCGTCATCAGGAGACGCGGCGTCTCACCTCATCCGGTGACCAGCCGCGCCGCCCCGCCGCCCTAGCTCCGGCCGTCTGCCCTCGACTCGCTCGCTCACGGGCTGGTGGTCGGCGTCGGCGTTGGTGTAGCGGTCTCGGAGGGTGACGCTTCCGGCGACGGACTCGCGGCCGAACTTGGCGATGCGGTCGTCGCGGCGCTGCTCGGGGCCGGGCTCGCCGCCGGGCCCCCCACGATCCTGGCGAGACCCGTGCCGATCGGGCCGACCACGGGAGCGAGCACCGTCGAGGCATTCGTAAAGCTCTCGGGAACCGTGCCGCGATCGCCGGGGCGGATCGGGCGGTACTGCGCCTGGGGCGGGATCCAGGCGAGGGCGAGCAAGCTGGCCGCCGCCGCCATGACCGCAAAGCTCGTTGCCCGGCGAAATGGCTGGCCGCGAGTTCGTGTCCAGGCCAGCCGCACCAGGCGATGGATGACACCAAACACGATGAACGCCAGCCCGATGGTGGGAAGGCTGAGCAGGAGGACCTGAATACTCCCAACCGCGCCGGTGGCGATCTGGCCCTGCTGCAACGCGGCAGCCGTCCGACCGAGCAGGGCCAGGAGCGACAGGACAGCGGTGCTGGCGATGGCCGGAAGGTGCAGCAGCATCATGCCGTAGGCATAGAGGAGGAAGGTGGCGGTGAAGAAGACCCATAGCGTCACCACCACCCGGACCCAGGGCTTGAGTTCCGCGACCTGACGAGCCGCCTGCCGCCCCGGAAGCAGGCTGACCAGCACCGGCTTGATCCGGGCGAAGATGTCCGGCACTCCGGTGAGGTCCGCGATGACGTAGTAGCCGTCGAGCCGGAGGAAGGGCAGGAACTGGTGCAGCATCTCGAACTGCAGCAGCAGAATGACGAAGATCAAGACTTCCAGATGGGTCAGCTGATAGATGCCGAGCGTGGCCAGCATGATCAAGGCGTTGAAGTAGACGCCGCCCAGGTCGGTTCGCAGCCGGCCCGCCTTGCCAAGCCGGTAGGCATCGGTGACGTCGGTGTAGAAGGCGGGCCAGACGAGATAGAGCCCGACACCCATCACTCCGGGACGCGCCCCGCCGTAGCGGCAGCCGGTAGCATGCCCGCATTCGTGAAGAGCGGCTGAGACGACCACAACCCCGAACAGAACCAGGAAGAAGAGAGGCTGGTTCAGCAGGGTCCGGATGCCTTGACTGATCCCGTGCACGAAAAACAGCCAGCCGTCGAGGGCAACGAATCCGACCAGGGCAGCTGCCACCACCAGCGGCCAGAAGAACGGCCTGAAGATGGTGGTGATGGCGTTCACCAGCCCGGGTGGCACGACCGCCGCCCGAAAATTCAGGCTGAGGAGCGGGTTGGGGCGTTGCAGTTTCGGGCTGGATCCGTCGGCTGCGGCCAGCACGCCGATGGGCCGCAGCTTGCTGTCGGCAAGCACCCGGACGTTATCGGCGCTGACCCGGCGTCCGAAATCATCGCTCACCGCCCTGGCAATCTCGTCGTAATCCCGGCGGCCATCCGCTTTCGCGGCGACGAGGTAGAGCAGGCGGGGCAACTGCAGGACCTGGCCATCACCCCGGCGCGCGAGGTAGGGAGGGTTCTTGAAGCCAGAACCCTGGTATTCCCCGATCAGCTCCATCCCCTCGGCCAGCCGAGGTGGTACGGCGCGACCCGTCGCGCCGGTCGCGTCGGTCGCTTCAGGATCGCTTTTCAGCTTTTTCCCTCCAGAGAATGCGAAAGGGGCGGCCGGTTCGACCACCCCTTTTCTCGGCACGAGCCGCTGGCTCCGGCTATTCAGGCATCGGCGGCAGGTTGCTCTGCGAGATCTGGTTGGCCTGCTGGGCATCCGCGTAGGCGATCGAGCCGTCCGAAAGGACGTTCGCGGCTACGGCGGCGTTCACCGGAACGGCCAGGTTCGCGTTGATCAGGGACATCTGCTCCCGATCAGGAAGCTGCTCGCCCTGCTGACCCTCCAGCTCCTCGTTCGACAGACCTTCGGAAGCCTTCACGTCTTTGCGCTTGTCCGTCATCCTCGTACCTCCTTTGGACGACTAGTTCTGCTGGATGATCTCGTTCGTCTGCGTGGCGTTGGCATAGGCGGTCGACGAATCAGACAGCACGTTCAGCGCGACTGCCGCGTTGACGGGGGCGGCCACGTTGGCGTTGATCAGGGACATCTGCTCCCGGTCGGGCAGTTGCTCACCCTGCTGAGCCTCCAGTTCCTCCTTCGAGAGGCCTTCGGTCGGCTCCATGTCCTTACGGCTCTTGGTCATGACGATCCTCCTTTTCGTTCATGTCTACGGTCTCCGATTCCGTCCAGGTCTGGCCGCTCCGCTGAACGATCCGGTTGCGGCTTCGTACGCGACTGGCGTTCACGACTCCGGGCTCACCCGTTGACACGACCGCGTTGACGTCGGCGATCAGGTTGACCGCCGGCCGCCTGAGCCGGATGAGCTTGTGTAATGTTTTCCGCATAGACTTGAGACATATTATATGATAGTATCGTTGTGTAGTCAATCGCGCGTCCGGTAGCGGTGACAAGTCGAAAGCTCAACCATGGAGGTCGAATATGGCTACCACGATGACCACGGCAGAGAGCACGGTTACAGTCGGGATTCCACCGGAGGAAGCGCACAAGAAGTGGCTGGAATGGACCAGCAAGGGCGGTCCGGGGATGCCGCGGGGTGACTCGGAGGAAGTGAAGACCGGCCAGCTTCCCAGTGAGCTGCAGAACGCGGAAAGCGGCACGTCCTATTTCGAGCCGGGACCGGGCAACGGCACCAAAGTTCGGATGCAGCTCCGCTACAACCCCGATGCGGTGGAGAAGGAAGGGCTGGGCCCGAACTGGGTTGAGCAGCGCATCAACCTCTATGTGACCCGCTTTAAGAACTTTGCGGAGGGCCGTCCGGCCTAAGGCCGGGGTCTCCCAAGGTAATCAGGGCCGGCTTCAGAAAAAGCCGGCCCGTCCAGAGGTGAGCCCATGAGGAAGTTCCTGATCGCGCTGGCCGCCCTCGTCGCGGTCGCCCTGCCGAGCGGGGTCCCGGTCGCTGCCCAGGCGGGCGGTGACAACGCGGCCCTGGCCATCAACACGCGCGATGGCAAGACCGTCTATCGCATTGCCATCAAGGTCAGCCGCAACGACACCGGTGTCGTGACGAATACGAATATCGCGTTCGCATATGCCAGTTGCGCTGACTGCCAGACCTCTGCCATCGCTTTTCAGGCCGTGCTGGTCACGAGCAACCCGATCATCGACGCGCCCACCAACATGGCGATCGCCTGGAACGATCAGTGCGACAGCTGCACGACCTTCGCCGATGCCAACCAGGTCACGGTCACCACGGATGGACCGGTGCACTTCACACCGCTCGGTAACCAGATGCTGGCCTCCATCCGGCATGACCTTCACGCCTTGAAGCATGAGGACCTGACGCTCGGCGAGCTGGCGGCGACCGTCAACCAGCTCGCGGATCAGTTCACCCTGGTGGTGACAACCCAGTTAGTGCCGGCCGGAAACCCCTAGCCCTTCCCCAAATTCCCTCCCCGCGGCCGGGGAGGGAACTCCCTCCTCCTCGTGGAGGGCAGGGTGGGGGTCAGGCCTATCGCGGGATCAGATGGGGCTCGCGTACCGCCGGCGAACTCGGACCCGCGGCGACCCGGGTTTCGACTCCAGCGAGTGGAAGGGACAGAGCGAACACCGTCCCCGCCCCCGGCTCGCTGCGTTCGATCACGATGCGGCCGTGGTGCCTTTCGGCGACCTGCCGGCTGATGTAGAGGCCCAGGCCGGTGCCGGGCACGTTGCTGAAGTTCGGATCATGGCCCCGATGGAACCGCTCGAACACCAGCCCACGCTCGGCGTCGGGGATCCCGACACCGTTGTCGGCCACACGCACGACCCCCCGCATGTCCTCGGTCGATACTGCGATCGACAGCCGAGGCGGGCGCATTGTGTAGGTCAGCCCATTGTTGATCAGGTTGTCCAGAACACGCCCCAGCTGGAGGGCGTCGGCTTTGACGCGGATCGGCTCAGCGCTCAGACCGGTCGCGATCTCGGCGTCAAGCAGATCGGCCCGTCCGCGGGCACGCTCGACCGCCCGCCGCACCACATCGCCCAGGTCGACCAGGCTCTCCTGCTCGGGCGAAGCGGTGCCTTCGAGGCGCGAGGCCTCGAGCAGCTGGTCCACCAAACTCTTTAGCTCCCGGGTCTTAGCCATCAGAATCTCCACCGATCGGCGCCGGGCCACCGGATCATCTCCCAGCGAGCCGTCGGCGAACATCGACAGGTATCCATTGAGCACCGAAATCGGCGTGCGCAGTTCATGAGCCGCCAGGTTGAGGAAGGCGCTCTTCGCCTGGTTGGCCAGCTGCTCGGCGGCGTAAAGGCGCGATAGCTCTTCCTTTCGTTCGTGAGTCTCGACAAAGGCGACGAGGACGAAGGACGCCAGCGCGAGGCTGACATTGAAGGCCTGGAGAGTCACCATTTTCTCGAATAGATTCTCCGTAGCGAAAGGGCCGGTTCCGTGAACGGCCGACCAGATCGCCACCGTTGAGGCGATCAGCGCAGCGGGGGCGGCTCCTCGCTGGCGGAAGCGCCAGGCCGTCGCCATGACGAGCGGCAGCGCCAGGTACACGAGCCTGAGCCCACTCTGGAAAAGCAGGTAGGTCACGATCGCGGTTCCGGACAGCAGGCCGCCGAGCTCCGCTACCCGGGACCAGGTGAGGCGGGGCCAAGCGGGTCGCGACAACAGGCTCAAGAGAAAGGGCGTCACCAGCAGCACGCCCATCGCATCTCCCGTCCACCAAACGGCCCAGGTCCCCCAGAAGCTGTCGCCCGGCACCGCACCGGATAGGACGAGGACCAGGCTGCCGACGGTGGCACTGACCGCCATCCCGCTTAGAGCCGCGACCGTGATGGCGATCGCATCAAAAAGCCGGTCCATGTCGAGGTGGAAGCCGACTCGGCGGAGGAG
>VBHC01000094.1 GCA_005889535.1 Chloroflexota bacterium | reverse complement strand
GTCACCGACCAGCCATATGTCCGTCGGCGATGCGGCGCCGATCCCCCACAGCTCGACCTGCTGGGTGCGCGGCGGCACGGGCATGGTGCTCCATTTCGCGCCATCCCAGCGCAGTACCCGCTGGGCGCCATTTACGTCCGGTGATCCGACGGCCCAGGCCAGCCTCGGGGAGATCGCCAACACGGACTGAAGATGCCCCCCTCCGGTACCCGCGGGGGAGGGCATCGCACTCCACTGGCGTCCGTCCCAGTGTTCGATCAGCTCCGTCATCGGCCCATCGCTCTGCTGCCAGCTGACGGCCCATATGTCGTTGGGCCCGCTCGCAGATACGGCGGTCAGCTGATTCCAGTTCGCTCCCGGATTCGGTGCGGGGACGAGCTTCCACTCTGATCCATTCCAGTGCTCGATCAAAACCCGTGCCGGTGAGGTGCCGTGCATGTAGTAGCCGACGGCCCAGGCATCATGCGGCGAGACCGCGACGACACCATCCAGTTCGTTCCAGACCACGCCGGGATTCGGGATCGAGCGCAGCACCGTCCACCGCCCGCCGTCCCAGTGTTCGATCAGAGCTCGTTCCTCGAGGCCGTCGACACCGGCCGAATAGCCCACCGACCAGGCGTCAGATGCGTCCGCGACCGCCACCCCGTTGAACCTGTCCGGATGTCCGCCGGCCGGATCAGCCGCGATCTTGGTCCACGCCACTCCATCCCAGTGCTCGATCCACGACTCGTCAGGGCCTGGGCCGCGGCGGATGCCGACAGCCCAGACGTCGGTTCTCGAGCCGCCCGCCAGGCTCCGAATGTCTACATACGCTTGCGACAGGCTGCCATGGCCACCCGAGCCGCCTATCTGGAAAAAGACCGGCAGCTCGTCCGAGGACGCGACCATCAGCAGCAACGCGCTCACCGCCGCCAGGATGATGCCATGCCGCATACGGATACAACGAAAAAGGGCCCCGTAAGGGGCCCTTTCGCTTTCGGTAGTCGAGGCCTACTGGCCCAGACCGCCCGAGATGTTGCAGAAGACGTTCTTGACCTGGTTGCCAAGAATAATCAGCACTACGATGACCACGACAGCGATCAAGACGAGGATAAGGGCGTATTCGACCATACCCTGCCCTTCCTCACGGTTGAGCAGTTCGCGCAGACGCAGGTAAAGGCTGTTCAACATGGATTTCACCTCCCGTCTGAAAGACTGCGCCCAGTCTGGCAGCGGCCGCGCATCAGCGGGTCGAGAGCCGAAATCGAGAATGCCACTGCGCCGTCACGGTTCGGTAAATCATGGGCCACATCTCCGCCAAGTTCCGTAGACGGATGGGCCGTGGATGCCGCTGCCCCCTCAGCGCCCGTAAATGACCGCCGGTCCGCCCAGGTTCTGAACCGGGTGATAATGCGCGAGCACCCAGGCGTGGAACCCTGGCACCCGTTCCAGGCGACCGTTATCGGCCAGCACCCACTTCACGTCGTAGCGGACGCGGGTGCGTTCCAGGTCGTCAATGGTCAGCAGGCCGGCCATCGTCAACTGGCCCGACGTGTCAACCACCGGTCCCGGGATGTCGCGGTCGGCGGCCGCCACAGCGTAGGCATTGTCACTGAACCAGTAGTCGTTTGGCTGTCCGTGCGCCCGGACCGCGGCGGTCATTTCCGCGTCGTGTACGTCCGGAGCAAGCGTCCGCACGGCTTCGCCAGTATCGACCGCAACCCCGACGGCCACCGTGCCCAGTACGAGGACGGCCGCAGTGACGAAGGCGGGACGGCCGATCCCCCGCGCGTTCGCGACCCCGACGGCTCCCAGCAGTGCCAGGGATGGCGTCAGCAACACCAGGTGATGGGGAAATATCGGCTCATAGCCGAGGATCGCGATCATGGACACGACCGCCCATGCCAGCGGCATGACCACCGCTCGGTCGCGCCGGAGCAGCGCCAGCAGCGCACCGCCAAGGCCCAGCGCCTCGAGCGGCAGACTGTGGTGGATCAGTATGTAACTGAGATTCCGCCCGATCCCGAAGTGAGCCAGCTCTCCGGCCCGGAGATGGCTGACGATCAGCTGCTTGTAGGCGGCTTGCGGCGAACCGATGACCGGCACCAGCAGAACGAGCAAGCCGAGGGCGCCACCCAACACCGCGGCGGTCACCAGCCGGCCCCGCCCGCGGCTCGCCCCGAAAAAGATGATCGCGATCGGCACCGCCGCGACAACGCCAAAGAACTTGGTACCCACCGCAAACATCAGCGCCAGGCCCGTCAAGACCGCCAGTGCGTTGCGGGTCCGTCCCTCGGTTCGCACCGCCAGCATTGCGAGCGCCACCGCCACGGTGCTGAGGGCGAGAGACGGGCCATCCGCCTGCAGGATGGTGGATTCGTGCCAGTACACCGAACTGGTTACGGCCAGCAGGACGGCGACCAGGCCGCCGAGGTCGCCGGCGAGCAACCGACCCAGGACATAGGTCGCTGCCAGGCCGGCCAGGCAGAGCAGCAGCACGCCGGCTCGCAGGCTGGCCAGCGAGTGCACCACCAGGTAGAAGGGCAGGAGCGCGTAAAAGAAGCCGGGTGGCGACGTGGCAAACACCGAGCTGAACATCGGCTCACCACGGGCAAGCGCGCGGAAGGTCTCCCAGTAGACGCCCTCGTCGTAGTCGCGAATGCGGCCGTTGAGCATGATCGCCTCGGTGAGGAGGAATCCGATGCTCACCGCCAGGGCGGACCAGGTGGTAGCGCGCAGCCGCTGCATCATGTGGGCGCCGCTATTTTCCCAACCTCGGTCCCTCCCCTTTAGGGGAGGGTCAGGGTGGAGGCTACCCGGTGCGTTCCAGCTTGAACGACGCCAGCCGCAGCATCCCGCCCTCTTCAATGCAGTCGGCGAGCAGCCGCTCGATCCCGGCGGCGGGCAGCGGCCGCGAGAGATAGTACCCCTGGCCGGCCGCGCATCCGATTCGCTCCAGCGCCGCCAGCTGCTCCTTGCGCTCGATCCCGTCGGCCATCGTCATCATGCCGAGCGTATTTCCCAGGTCGATAACCGCGCGGGCCACGGTGGCGTCCGTCGGGCTGCTGGTCATCCGGGCGACGAAGGAATGGTCCAGCTTGACGATATCGACGGGCAGGTCGCGCAGCGCACTCAGCGGCGCCGAGTCGGCGCCGAAGTCATCAAGCGCGAGCTTCACGCCACGCTGATGGAGCTCGATCAGACGATCGATGGTCTCTTTTCCTTTCAAGGTGGCCCCCTGGGTCAATTCGAGCACGAGATGCAGCGGGTCGAAGCCGGCGGCGGCACACGCCTGGGTGACGTCGGCCACCAGGTCAGGGTAAGCCAGCCCGCGCTGGCTGACGTTGACACTCATCGTCAATCCCGAGGCAACGGGGTAGCCCAGCTGCCACTGCCGCCCGTCGGCGCAGGCCTGACCGACGACCCATCGCTGCAAGGGCACGATCAGTCCGGTCTCATCGGCCAGTGGGATGAAGTCGGCCGGCGAGACCATCCCACGGCGCGGATGGCTCCAGCGCACGAATGCCTCAAAACCGAGGATCGCGCCATCGGCGATCCGGACCGCGGGCTGGTAATGCAGCACCAGTTGCCGGCGTTCGATGGCGTGCGCCAGGTCGACTTCCATTTCCATGCGATCGCTAACGCTGGCATGTTGCTCGGGCGCATATTGCACCCAGCGCCCTTTTCCACCGGACTTCGCCGCGTTCAGGGCGATGTCGGCATTCCGCATCAGCGTCTCGGCCGTGTCTTCGGGCCTGGTCTGGGCCGCGATCCCCGCACTCAGCCGGAGGCCGACCTCCCGCTCCTCCACCCGGAAGGGCGCTCGAAAATGTTCAAAGATCCGCTCCGCCAGCCGCACAGGCTGGTCCTCATGCGCGACCATCGTCATCAGGACGGCGAACTCGTCGGCGCCGATCCGCGCCACCACATCGCCCGGCCGCACGATCTTCGACAGCCGCCCCCCGATCATGCCGAGCAGGTCATCCCCGGCACGCTGGCCAAGCGCGTCGTTGACCACCTTGAAGTCATCGATGTCCAACGCCAGCACCGCGATGCCGCGTCCAGGCTGACTCCGCTCCAGCGCCGCCTCCGCCTCATTACGGAAGGTGATCCGGTTGGGCAGGCTGGTCACCGGGTCATGCGCCGCCACGTGGGCCAGGCGCTCTTCCATCTCCTTGCGGTCGGTCACGTCGCGGATGTTCAGGACCAGGGCTTGCAGAGTCGACTGATGCAGCATGTTCGTGATCGTGATCTCGCAATGCGTCCAGCTGCCGAGCTTGTGGCGAACGCGACAGCTCGCGCTGATCGGGTGGGCCGAAGCGGCCAGCGCCTTCTGCACCCCGCCCTCAAAGGTCGGGCGGTCGGAAGGGTGGAGAAGTTCGACGAACGGTTGACCGACCAGCTCGGTCGGGTTGTAGGCGAAGAAGCGGTCGATCGAGGTGCTGAGGAATCGCATCGTTCCCGAGGCATCGGCCAGTACAACGACGTCTCCGGAGTTCTGCACCAGCGATCGGAAGTTTGTCTCGGTGTCGCGCAGCGCCGCCGCTTGCGCCTCCAGTTTCTGGTTCAGTGACAGGTTGTCCCAGAGCACGATGAACTGGCGCACCAGGACGAGGCCGGCAACGCCCATCATTCCCCAGAAGAGGAACATGTCTGGCGACCCGCTGGTGTTCAGTGCCACCGTCACGGCGGCGGCAATCGCCACCGGCAGATAGGGAAGTGCCAGAATCCAGCGACCGGGCGGCTCATCGTCCGCCTTGAGGGCGGACTTCGGCACCAGCGTGGCAAAGAATGCGCCCAGCCCAATCAGCAGGTAACCCGCAACCCAGCCGGTGTCGATCAGTTGGGCGGGGCCATAGGCATGCGTGGTCGTCAGGTAGGCGAAGGCGCTGTCCGACAGCAGGTTGGCGGACACACCGGCCGCCACCAGTAGGAGCGGAAGTCGGATGGATCGCGCGGTTCGGCTGACCAGCAGTAGCGCCATCACGGCGATCGCGATGTCGCTGATCGGGTAGGCCAGCCCGAGGACTGTTGAAAGGGTTGCGGTCGAAGCGGCACGGTAGAGCGTGCCCAGCAGGGTCGACCAGCTGATGATGAGCAGCGCCCCGGCGATGATCGCACCGTCCAGCAAGAACGCCGCCCTCGACGCGGTTCGATGGCGTCCGGGGAACGCGGCGATTCCGGCGACCACGAGGGGCACCGCCGCCAGGTAACCGGCGTCGGCCAGCGAGGGAAAGGGGACCTGCTGTCCGCGGATCACCTCGAAGTACGACCAGATGCCTTCCCCGATCGCCCAGGCGCCCGCGCCGCCGGCCAGCAACGCCCAGGCGACCCGCATCCGCCCCTTGTGCCGGAACGCCGCGGCCGCGCAGGCCAGGGCGGCGATCAGGGCGGCGGCTCCCTCCCCAAAATCGTCGACCGCCTCGGTGACCTGGATCCCGTCGAATCGCAGGCCGATCCATATCCCGAAAGCGGCGGTCAATAGGACCGCTGCCGCGCAGGCGATCCCGAAGTCACGCTTGGCGTGGCGGTTAACGATCATGGATCTAACTCGTCGGTGTGACGATTGTGTGAAGCCGTTCCTTTCGCCCCGCCGGTGACCACTCGGTAACCGGATTGGGTCGCTTTATCGCCGAGCGAGCACTCCTCCCCCAGCGCCGATAACGCCTCCAGCAACTGCGCCCAGCAGCAGACCGACCACGATGTTGAGGAGCGACTTGCCAAACAGGACGTAGGCGATGCCGCCCACCGCGCCGCTTATGCAGCCGGCGACGGCGCCGGCGAGCGCACCCGCCGCCATCCGGCCGGATCGCCGTCCAGCCCGATAGCCGGTCAGCGCGTAACCCGCGACGGGCACCGCGATGGCGGCGACGATCAATGGGACTTCAGGGATCCACCTCAACGAGGGCGTCAGGCCCAAGAGGGCCAACAGGATGACGGCGAGACTGAGTGCAATCCCTCCCCATACGCCTTCCGCCATCGCGGAGCCGTTCAACGCCATCGTATTTGAACAAAAGCCCCGCGCCCGAAGGCGCGAGGCTCTTTCCGATCTAGCTCAGAACGTTAGGCAACCTGAACGTTCGTTGCGCGCGGACCCTTGGGGCTGGGCTCGGTTACGAAACTGACCTTGACCCCGGTATCCAGCCGATCGAAGTCGGCACTGCCGCTGCGATGGAAGAAGTAGTCATTGCCGTCTTCGGCAGTGATGAACCCAAATCCACGCTCGGCGACGAGCTTCTTGATGGTTCCAGACATTTGGTGTGAACCTCCTTTCCCGAACGTACTGCCTCGCGCTGTCGAGGCCTGTTCGAGCGGGGCCCACGGCGAGCGCACCCACACTGAGTGCACTCCCTCTGTACCCATACGACACCGAGCTGAAACCAATCAGATTCCCTCCCCCACCTGCGGGGGAGGGTAGGGTGGGGGCATGAACTTCGCCGCCTTCCTCGGGATTTCGCTTGTCGTCATCCTGTCGCCGGGTCAGGACACGGCCCTGACCATTCGGAATACGTTGGTCGGCGGGCGCGGTGGCGGCATCGCCACGGCCGCGGGGGTCGTCAGCGGGCTCGCCACCTGGACGGTTGCCAGCAGCGCCGGACTGGCCGCCCTGTTGGTCGCCTCCCAGCCACTGTTTCTTGCCGTGCGCTTGGTCGGGGCCGGGTACTTGATCTTCCTCGGCCTGCAGGCCCTGTACGGTGCTATCCGGCGACGCGACCACCCCACCGAAGCCATTCGCCCTCCCACTGGGCCCCGGTTGCGACGCACCATCGCCTACCGGCAGGGTCTGATCAGCAACCTCAGCAATCCCAAGATCGTCGTCTTCTTCCTGAGCCTCTTCCCGCAGTTCGTCGACCGCGGCCAGGCCTCGTTCGCGCGCCTGCTCCTGCTCGGCCTGATCTTCTGCACCATCACGTTCACCTGGCTCACCCTGTACGCGGTCGTCGTGGCTCGGATCGGCGACTTCCTGCGCCGCGACCGGGTGCGCCGAGCTCTGGAAGCAACCACCGGACTCGTTCTGGTCGGGCTCGGCCTGCGCCTGGCGACGGAGCCTCGTTAGGGGTCAGCCGGGGGCCTGGGGCCCGTTTGTGGTAAAGTACCGCCGGTCGTCCGGCCTTCGGGCGGTCTCGCGTGCGGCCCGTATTCTTCTCTCTCGAACAGGCCGATGCGTTACGGGTCGTGTTCGAGAGGAGGAGTTCGGTAATGCCAAAGGGCACCGTCAAGAAGATCGTTTCGGACCGCGGATTCGGGTTCATCGCCGCCGATGATGGGAAGGAGTACTTCTTCCACCAGAGTGGCGTGGATTCGACGCTCAATTTCGACAGTCTGCGCGGTGGCGAGGCCGTCAGCTTCGACATCGAGCAGAGCCAGAAGGGCCCGCGGGCGAACCGCGTCCGAGCGGCCTAGCTCACAAGCTCGGCTTCGAGAGGGCGCCCTCCGGGGCGCCCTTCTTTTTTAGTCGCTGCGCGGGATCACCCTAGCCGGACTGAAGATTCCCGACCAGGATCGGTTTCGTCGTCGGCAGCTGCTGCTCGCCCGGCTCGATGGTGATGGCGAACTGCTGGAACTGCGAGAGGTCGCCCGACAGTTGGGCGCCAATATCACCGCTCGCGCTCGAGCTGATGCCTTTATCGACCGGGACGCCGCCGTTGATCAGCCACATCTCATAGATCTGACCTGAGGCGAGCGGCGGCAACCCGGTGGCCGCGACCACCGCCTGCTTGCGGTCCTTGAAGTAAACCAGCCGCGCCTCGGCGCCCGGCGCAGCCGTTGGGTCACCCTGGAACGTATAGGCAACCTGCGGCGCTGATCCGTGGCCCAGCTGGTAGCCGATCAGTCCACCGATCCCCAGTGCGAGGGCCACGGCCGCGGCCACCGCCACCCGAGACGATCGGGTGGCCCAGGTGGATAGCCGCCAGCGGTGTCGGAGGGGCAGCACGGTCGCGCCCCGCGCTCCCCCCTCGGGGCTGACTGGAGCCATCCGCCGCATGGGCTCCCGGGGCGTCGCTTTGACGGCCTCGACGATGCGGGCCCGCAGCTCGGGGGACGGATCGCCCTCTTTAACCGTAAGCGGCAGCAAGGCGGTGGTTCGCGCGAGCTCTGCCGCCATTGCGCGGTGCTCGGCACAGCTACGGAGGTGTTCCTCGACCCTTAGTACCTCCTCCTCGGGAAGCGCCTCAAGAGCGTAAGCGCCGAGCAGCTCTTCGGCTTCCGCGCAGTTCATCGGGCTCACGCCATCACCCCCCTCGCAGTTAGGAACGTCCGCATCTTCTCCAGGCCGATCCGCATGCGACTTTTGACGGTCCCCAACGGCACCTGCATCCGACTCGCGATCTCCACATGCGTGTAGCCGCCAAAGTAGGCAAGCTCGAGAGTTTTTCGCTGAGCATCTGGCAGTTCGTGAAAACCTTCCTGGATCTGCTTGCGTTCGAGGTCGCTTGCCACCGCCTGCCAGACATCGGGAACGTCGGCCGCCGGTTCCACCGACTCGAGCTGAAACTCGCTGCGAATTCGTGCGCCCCCGCGTAGCCGGTCGATCGCGCGGTTGCGCACGATCGAGAGCAACCAGTTGCGCAGACTTCCCCTGCTGATGTCGAAGCCGGTTGCATTCCGCCAGACGCTGACGAAGGCGTCCTGGACGACGTCTTCGGCGGCGCCGCGCTCATTGAGGATGCGGAAGGCCAGACCGTACGCCAGCCGGCCATACCGGTCGTATAGCGATTCGATCGCTGTAGATTCGCCACGCTTCAGCTGGGCCGCCATTTGACTGTCCTGGTCTGTTGGCTCCCCACTCATCCTCGTACCACTTATATACGGCGGCGGGGATGGGTTTGGATCACCCGAGGCGGCCAGGTGATAGGCGTAGCTCCCGGCGCCCTTATCAATCCCAGGCGCCTCCTGCTGTTGGTGATTCTAGGTTCCTATCCAGGATCAGGTTACTTCCTGCCAGCGAATTGAAGGTCCCCGATCGGCCACGCCCTCCTGATCCAGAACGCCTTTTCCTGCGTAACAGCCGGTAACAAGCGAGGAGGGAGCCTATGCATTGATTGCCGGCGTTATCGATCGATTGCCAATCCATGACAAGGAGCATCAACCATGCGAAAACGCGTTCTGCTGGCTGTCGTTGCCGCCGCGGCAACCGGCCTGACGGTGGCCCCGCTCACGGCGAGCGCCTCCAGCCACCGGGAAGCTCCGCTGATCGCGGAGGATCCGCTCGCCGACAATACCGACCTGTACGCCTTCGTGGCGCCGGACGATCCGAACCGGACCGTCATCGTCGCCAACTATGTACCGTTCGAAAACCCGGCAGGCGGCCCCAACTTCTATCGCTTTGGGGACGACGTCGCCTACCAGATTCACATCGACAACCGGGGTGACGCCAGAGACCATCTGGTCTTCACGTTCCAGTTCCACACAAGCACCGTTGACGCCTCGACCTTCCTGTACAACACCGGTCCGATCGGCTTCAACAACGCGACGAGGACCTACACCAACTGGAACCGGCCGCAGACCTACCGCGTGACCATGACCAACGCCGACACCGGCAGCAGCGCTGTAATCGGGAGCAATCTCCTCTCACCACCCGACGTGGTCGGGGACCGGTCCACCGGCAGCGCGCAGAACTATCACATGCTTGCCAGGAAGGCGGAGTACACCCTTCCCGGTGGGTTCAAGGTCTTCGCCGGCCAGCGCGACGACCCGTTCTTCGCCAACCTGGGCGGGGTCTTCGACCTGCTCAACTTCTCGGGCGCGACGACCGGCGCCGAGGATTACCTGGCCGGCATGAACGTGCACAGCATTGTGCTGTCCGTGCCGAGTGGCATGCTGACCGCCAACGGCGACC
>VBHC01000136.1 GCA_005889535.1 Chloroflexota bacterium | reverse complement strand
TCTTCAGCGAGGGGTGGCCAGGGGATTCCTGATTGGCCGCCCCGGCGGTGGACGGCGATCCGATGGAGGCCACACTCGCACCGAGGACGCACGCCATGAGCAACGCGGGGCTGCGTCGTCGGCGGCGCGTCACTCTCACTTCCCCTCCCTCCAGGGACCGTCGGGCCAATGCCCGCACGACGCCTTCCGAAGAGGGCCATCGTCTGCTTCTGTGCATCGAATGTCAAGGCAGAGTGAAATCCAATCACTTTCCCCTTCGTGCCGACCCGGCATATGATCGAGATGCTGTGCGCTTTGGTGGGAAGGCGTATGTCAGTTTTCTGATCGCATCGCTCTTGGCCACGGTTTTCCCCGCGCCGGCAGCCGCGGCAGCGTCAGGAACGATCACCACCGTCGCCGGCGGCGCCGGCCAGGGGCCGGCGACCCAGGTCGCGCAGAACCCCGGCGGCCTGGCCATTCATGGAGGCGCCCTCCTGGTGGCCGACGCGCAGTACGGGGTGGTGCGCTCGATCGACTCTTCGAGCAGGTACGAGAGCCTGTTCGCCGGAACCTGCCCCGGTTATTCGGGCGATGGCGGCCCGGCGACCGCGGCCGGCCTTTCGGCCACTCGGGTGGCGAATGCCGCGGACGGCACGGTCTACATCGTGGACGCCATCAACATGGTGGTGCGGAAGGTCGACACCAACGGCACCATCAGCACCTTCGCCGGTAAGGCGGGCACGACCGGCGGATTCAGCGGCGACGGTGGACCGGCAACAGCGGCGATGCTCAACTTCCCGTCCGGTGTCGCGGTCGACTCGGCCGGCAACGTCTACATCGCCGACCGCGCGAACTTGCGGGTGCGGATGGTGAACCGCGCCGGAATCATCACCACCGTCGCCGGAAACGGCAGCTACTACGGCCCGACTCAGGATGGCCTCCCCGCCACCGAGGTCTCGCTCGGGTGGCCGCAGGCGGTGGCCATCGACAAGAACGATGACCTGCTGATCAGTGACGAGAACCGGATTCGACGCGTGCACGCCGGCATCATCAGCACCGTGTCGGGAAGCGGCGCAACCCGGGTGGCAGGGATGACGGTCGACGCGGCCGGCAACATCTATTACGCCGACGAATACGGGTCGCAGGTGAAGAAGGCTGGAGCGGGAACCGTGATCGCCGGCACCGGCCAGGCAGGCTACTCCGGTGACGGCGGACCGGCGGTGGCGGCGCAGTTGCTCTCACCCGAAGACGTCGCCGTCGATTCCGGCGGCAACCTGTATATCGCCGACGAAGGCAACTATCGGGTGCGGGTCGTCAGCGCGGGGACCATCAGCACCTATGCCGGAACCGGGAGGTCGACAACCGGGGACGGCGGGCCGGCGTCGCAGGCGACGGTCGCCGTTCCGAGCAAGGTCGCCTTCGACTCCAAAGGCAACTACTACTTTGCCGAACTGGCCCATAACCAGGTTCGCAAGGTCGATACCAGCGGCATCATCACGACCGTCGCCGGGAAGGGCACGGGCGGATTCAGCGGCGACGGCGGTCCCGCAACCCAGGCGGAGCTGTGGGAGCCGAGGAATGTCGCGGTTGATCCGAGCGACAATCTCCTGATCGCCGATTCGCGCAACGGTCGCATTCGCCGGGTCGACCACAACGGGATCATCACCACCATCGCCGGCGGCGGCTCCACCTGGGCCGACAACGTCCCTGCCAGCCAGACGGCGCTCGCGTACCCGTGGGGGCTCGCCTTCGACCACCTCGGCCGCCTCTACATCGCCGAGCCGTACAACGCCGCCGTTGTTCGACGGATCGATGCGGACGGGATCATTCACGTGGTCGCCGGTGGAAACACCAGCAACGACCCGGGCGACGGGAGCCTTGCGACCAACGCCTACATCGGCCGAATTGAGGGTATCGCGCTCGACGCCGACGACAACCTCTACATCGCCGACACCGCCAACCACCATACGATCCGCCGCGTCGACCACGCGAGCGGGATCATCACCACCGTTGCCGGCCAGACGTTCAAGCCCGGGTATGGCGGCGACGGAGGCTCGGCGACCCAGGCATTTCTTCAGGATCCGGCCGACGTCGCCGTGGCGCCCAACGGCGATCTCTTCATCGCGGACGGGAACAACCATCGGGTCCGGAAGGTCTCCGGCGGGATCATCACCACGTTCGCCGGCAACGGCTCGGCCGGCTGCATGGGTGACGGAGGACCGGCCAACGCCGCGCAGCTGTCGTACCCGACGGGGGTGGAGTTCGACGCGACCGGCAACCTATATATATCCCACGACACGCGCATCCGCGAGGTATTCGGCGCGACACCCCGCGCCCACCCGACCACCTACTACTTGCCGGCCCTCATGAATCGCGCCTTCGGCGGCTTCAGCACGACAATCTATGTCGAGAACACGAGTGGCCAGGCCCTGGCGGCGGGCGCCGTCAGTCTCGCGTACTACGACAATGGCGGCGCGTCCGTGGGAGCCGGCGATTCAAGCCCGCCGCTGGCCGACGGTGCGGTGTGGGTGATCAGCCAGCGCAACGGCCACAGCTTCGCCGACGGTTCAGCCGGGAGCGGCGTGCTGAAGGCAAGCGATCGGGTGACCGCCTTTGTCAACCAGGAGATTCCCGTTGGCGACGGCAGCGCCTATAACGGCGTGCCGGGGTTTGCCCTGGGCGACACGGTGTATGCCCCGACCATCCTGAACAACGCCTACGGTGGCTTCACGACCGGCGTGGGCGCCATGAATGCCGGCGAGGTCACGTCGACGGTGGCGGTGAACTATCGTGACCAGAACGGTTCACGCTACGGAAGCGACAGCGGGCGACCGCTGCCACCTGACGCGTTCCAACCAACCTATCAGGGTTTCTCACACCTGATGCCCGGCTTTGCCGGCAACGCCATCCTTACGTCCGACCCGGGGACGCCGATCGCGGCGATCGTCAATGAGCTGAACTCGAGCGGCCAGTTCCTGACCTACGCCGCGAGCATTGAAATCGAGAAGAAGCTTTACGCGCCGATCATTCTCAACCACGCCTACGGCGGATACAGCACCGGCATCGGCCTGCAATCGCTCGATGGCTACGCCCCGACGGCGACGATCACCTACACCGGGTTCGTCGGCGATTCATCGACCCAGCAGACCTTCAGCCAGAGCGTCCCCTTCCCCGCGGGCGGTTCGACCGGCGTCTACAACGGGGCGGCCACGAACAATCCGTTGCCGCCGGGATTCCACGGCAGTGCGACAATCACCAGCGACCAGCCGGTGCTGGCGATCGTCAACGAGGTCAGGGACGGCGCGGACTACGGCACCAGCTACAACACGGTCGCCGGCGGCGCGATAGCCGTCCGGCTGCCGCTTGTCGAAAACGCGTACAACGGCTTCAGCACCGGGATCGGGATCGAAAACGTGGGCACCGGCTCTGCCACGGTCACCATCGTCTACCGCGACCCGAACAGCGGAGCGACGATCGGGAACGGACCGACGCTGAACTTAGCCCCCGGGCAGTTTGCGGGCGTCTACCAGGGACCAGGCGGAGACGGCGGCGTTCCGCCGGGCAGCCGCGCCAGCGCGTCCCTGAGCATCACCAATCCCTGGGACGGGGGCAAGCTGGCGGTAATCGTGAACCAGCAAAGCAGCACCAGTTTCATGAGCTACAGCGGGCAGTAACGGCTCTTCGTTTCACCTGGACCCGCCGCCAATAGGACCAGCGCTTGACCCCGCGTACGGGTCCGTGCATAGTTGCGTGGGTTTTTGTGGGCGTTACCAGACGAGCGGCAGCGCTGATGACGGTGGGCCTCGCCGCAGCCACTCTCAGTAGCACGGTTCTCACAACAAGGACCGCGGCGGCCGCGTCGCGGACCAACGGGCGCGCGCATGGTGACCTGGCAGCAAGCCGGGCCGCCAGCCTTCTTCCGCATCAAACGCTCACCCCCGCCGCCCTGCCAGCTGCGCCGCGAGTTGGAGGGCCGGCGTGCAACTCGCAGTTCAATCCCGTGCCGGGGGCCAACCCAGGTGCGCTGGCGGACGTCATCATCAATAATGCGATGACGGCAGCCGCCGCAAATGACATCTGGGCACTGGGCGGTCAGGTGGCGGCAAGTGGCGACCCCGACCGGACGCTGGCCGAGCATTGGGATGGCTCGAGTTGGACAGCCGTGGCCACCCCGAACCCCGATGTGGGCCACAACGACTTCTGGGGCGCGACGACCGTTGCGGGCGCAACCACCAGCACGAACAATATGTGGGCCGTGGGTGATTACACCGATGCCATAGGTGTCGAGCACCCGATGGCCGACCTGTGGACCGGCACCACCTGGAGCCAGTTCAACAGCATTCCGAGCGTGGGCGCGGGCAGCAACCGGCTCTCGGCCGCGACCGCGATTGCGAGCAATGACCTCTGGGCGGTCGGTTTCTCGAAGGCCGACAACAACATCGGTACACCAGCCCGCACCCTGACCGAGCACTACAACGGCACGACCTGGTCTGTGGTCAGCAGCCTCGATCCCTCGACGACGTCGTCCGATCGGCTGCTGGCCGTGGCCGCAACCGCGACAAACGACGTCTGGGCAGTCGGCCTGTCCATCGACAACAACGTGGCGTCGACCTTGATCGAGCACTACAACGGCACCGCGTGGTCGATCGTTGCGAGCCCCAACCAGAGCGCATCGGACAACACGCTCTATGGGGTCGCGGCGCTGACCACGACCAGCGCCTGGGCCGTCGGCGATTACGCCGATGCCAACGGCCGGTTCCATACCAGCGTCATGAAATGGAACGGTACGGCCTGGACCGCCGTCGCAAGCCCGACGGTGGGCGCCGGCACCTACGACAACGCCCTGTTTTCGATCGCCGCGGTGTCCGCCACCAACCTGTGGGCAGCCGGGGCGGTCTACTCGCCAACCAACACCGGCGCTCCGAGCGATACCCTGGTCGAGCACTGGGATGGCACCCAGTGGAGCGTTGTGCCGAGTCCGGATGGGTCGAGCGGGCGGTTCAACGAACTGAATGCCATCATCGCCACCTCGGCGGCCAACGTGTGGACGGCTGGCGATTACGTCACCCCTGACCAGACACAAGACCTGACGCTCTTCGAAAACCTCTGCGTGCCGGCGCCGACCGTGACCAATGTCGCGCCGGTCAGCGGCAACACGAGTGGGGGCACGAGCGTGGTGATCAGCGGCACCGACTTCAGCTTCGCCACGGCGGTCCACTTCGGTTCGGCCGTTGCCACCAGCTACACCATCGACTCCAGGACCAGGATCACGGCGGTTGCGCCGGCCAGCCTGGCGGGGACGGTGGACGTCACGGTCACCAACTACGGCGGAACGAGTGCCAGCTCGGCCGCCGACCTCTACGTCTCCGTGCCGCCGGCGATCAGCTGGAAACAGTACCGCCTGGCCGGCAACAACGGGTCGAGCTGGGTGCCGATCGACGCGGGGGCCTTGCGTCTCACCTTCACGCCGAGCGCGAATGCCAATGCCATCCTGAGCGGCAACGCCGACTTGTGGACCTCGCTGGCCGGGGTCAACCAGGATCTCGGCATCTTCGTCAGCGGCGGCAGCTACGGGAGCGGCACCCTGGTCGGCTGGAAGGAGAGCGGCGGCAATGCCGGCACCTTCTCGCCCAATGCCGCCTTCGTCCAGACGGTGACGCCGGTGATGGCGGCCACCGCCTACACGGTGACGCTCGAATGGAAGGCCAACCATGCCACCAGCGGCACCATCTTCACCGCCGCCGGGCTGGGTCCGGCCTTCTCCCCCACCCGGCTGACGGCCGAGCTCGTGGCCGCCACCGACCTCAACCTGCAGAGCAAGGTCAGCGGCAGCCAGTACACGCTGCCCGGGAGCAACGGCAGCACCTGGCAGGACATGGATGGGAGCGCGCTGTCGCTGAACTTCACCCCGGCTAGTGCGGGCTGGGCGCTGCTGAGCGCCAACGCCGACCTGTGGACTCAGAACGCGGGGGTGAATCAGGACCTCGGCATCTTTGTCAGCGGCGGCACCTTCGGGAGCGGGCAGATCGTCGGATGGAAGGAGAGCGGCGGCAATGCCGGCACCTTCTCGCCCAATGCCGCCTTCGTCCAGACGGTGACGCCGGTGATGGCGGCCACCGCCTACACGGTGACGCTCGAATGGAAGGCCAACCATGCCACCAGCGGCACCATCTTCACCGCCGCCGGGCTGGGTCCGGCCTTCTCCCCCACCCGGCTGACGGCCGAGCTCGTGGCCGCCACCGACCTCAACCTGCAGAGCAAGGTCAGCGGCAGCCAGTACACGCTGCCCGGGAGCAACGGCAGCACCTGGCAGGACATGGATGGGAGCGCGCTGTCGCTGAACTTCACCCCGGCTAGTGCGGGCTGGGCGCTGCTGAGCGCCAACGCCGACCTGTGGACTCAGAACGCGGGGGTGAATCAGGACCTCGGCATCTTTGTCAGCGGCGGCACCTTCGGGAGCGGGCAGATCGTCGGATGGAAGGAGAGCGGCGGCAACGCCGGCACCTTCTCCCCCAACGCCGCCTACGCCCAGGCGGTGGTCCCGCTGGCGGCGGCCACCCCCTACGTCATCAAGCTGCAGTGGAAGGCCAACCACGCCACCACCGGCACGATTCGCGCCGCCGCCGGGCTTGGGCCCGCTCCGAACTTCTCACCCACCCGTTTGACCCTGCATCTGTTCCCGGCCGGGACCGGGATCCAGGACGCAGTCTCGACCCAGCAGTACAGCAAGGCCAACAGCAGCGGCAGTGACTGGACGCCGATCGACAGCACCAATCTGAAGTTGACCGTGACCCCGACCGCCGACTCGCTCGCCATCCTGAGCGCAAACGCCGATCTCTTCACCGCCAGCGCCGGGGTCAACCAGGATCTCGGGATCATGATCAGCGGGGGCGCCTTTGGGACTGGCGGCACGCTGATCGCCTGGAAGGAGAGCGGGGGCTTTGCCGGAACCTTCTCCCCCAACGCGGCGCTGGTCCAAACCGTGATCACGCTGAGCGCGAGCACGACCTACACCTTCACGTTGGTCTGGAAGGCCAACCACGCCACCACCGGGACGATCTTCGCCGCCGCCGGCCTCGGCCCCGTCTTCTCCCCCACCCGGCTCACCGCGCAACTGTCGCCGCTCGTCTAGCCACCCGGCGGATTGACAGTCCTCTCACCCTTGGTATCCTCGCGCTACGGCGAAAGCCTCGGGAAGGAGGAAGGTGGGCAAACGCAGCCCTCAGCTGGATCTGAAAACCTACGACCGTGCCACGATCGACCGTGTGTTGGCGCCTCAGCTCGGTCCGGGAGGATAGCCGGGTCAGTCTGGGCTGCCGGACTGCTGGCCCTGGCCAGCCTGGCATATCACTTCACCCTGATCACGACGCTGCGAATGCCGAGCGCCGTCCCGGCGTGCCTGGTGCTGGCGGTCGCGCTGACCGCCGCACACCGCCGGCGTCGGGGACCCAACATTCACGATCGCTACACCGATTACATAGTCGGAATCCCGCTGCTGGGGGCGGCGATGCTGCTGCTGGCGCTTGGCCCTTCCCAGCTGTCCGTGTTCGCCTGGCTCTGGCGCCTGGATCTTCTTTCCCTACCCTTGTTCGTCGCGGGTGCGATCTCGATCCTGTTCGGCGTGCGCGCTCTCTGGGCGCAACGGCTGCCGTTGACCGTGGTCGCCTTTCCCTGGCTCCTTTCGATCACCGGTATGGCCGGCAACCAGACGGTTCTTACGGCCACCGTGGTCCTGGCGGCGCTTGCCGTCGCCTTCGCCGGCATCGCCTCCGTGAGGTTCCTGCGGTCCGAACGACCACCCGGACCCTCGAAGCGGTCTGCGCGCTCCCCCGTTGCCCTTGTCATTCTCCTGGCGATTGCTCTGGCCGCGGCGGTGGCCGATCAACGACTGGCAGAGTTTCAACCCCTCTTTGACAGCGCCGGTCGGCCCACGATCTCCGCAGAAGCGGCTATGCCCGCCGTCAAAGGCTGGACGTCCTACCACCAGGCCGATTACCCGTGGATCCAGCGCTATGTCGACGCCGGCGCGAGCTGGCGCCGTTACGGGTATATCCCGGCAGATCCGCGGCAGCCGGCGCTCGTCGTCGATGTCCTCACTGTCCCGCGCTTCGGCGCCCTATCGGGGCAGGGACTCGATGTCTTTTACCGGCTCCACGGCGATCGGGAGCTCGAGCTTCGATCCGTGAGGCTGGCACACGGAGTGATGGCCCATGTCGTGCGCTACGCCGATCCTTCGCGACCGGTGCCCTGGGATGCCGTCTACTGGGACTGGCCGGTGCACGCCGCGTCCGGCGTGCGATACCAGCGCATCGTGGTCAGCGCGTCCGGCCTTCAACAGCTGTCTGCGGCCACGATGTCCTCGTTCGCGGATGGGTTGATTGATTCGGCTCTCCTGCAGGCCGGCGGATGATCGCATCGGAAACGCCGGTCAGCCGCCTGCGCGTCGAGTTCCCGGAGATGTCCGCCCATCGCACCTTGAGCGGCGGCCAGCGCCTGATCGCGTTCCTGCTCGCCGCCCTGCTGGTGGCCGGCCTGCGGCTGGAGTTGGCGCTCACGCTCACGCTGCTGCTCGCCCTGGCAACGGCCGTGTACCTGGTGAACCTTGGCTTCAGGTTGCTCTTCCTGATCAGCGCTCTCCGCGGGGCCCCGCTCGTCGCCGTCGCCGACGAGGACGCCCGCTCCATCCCTGATCGGGATTTACCCGTTTACACAGTCCTCGTCCCCGCGTACCACGAGGCCTCGGTGATTGGGCACACGCTGCAAGCTCTCGAGCGACTCGACTATCCGCGTGAACGGCTCGACGTCAAGCTGCTGCTCGAAGCCGATGATCAGGAGACGATCGCCGCGGCGACTGCGGCCGCAGCCCGCACATCACTGGCGATCGAGATCGCGCGGGTCCCCGTGGGCCTTCCCAGAACGAAGCCGAAGGCCTGCAATGTTGGCCTCGCGCACGCGAAGGGAAGCCTGGTTACGATCTTCGATGTCGAGGACCGGCCTGAGCCGTTGCAGCTGCGCCGGGCGGCCCTCGCCTTTCGGCGTCTGCCCCCTTCCGTGGCCTGCCTGCAGGCGAAACTCTCGTACCACAATGCCCGCCAGAACATCATCACCCGCTGGTTTACTGCCGAGTACGAAACGTGGTTCACGCTGCTGCTCCCGGCGCTCGCCCGGCACGGAGGTCCGGTTCCGCTGGGCGGGACGTCGATGCACATCAAGCGCGACATCCTCGAGCGCGTCGGTGGCTGGGATCCCTACAACGTCACCGAAGATGCCGACCTCGGTGTCCGATTGCAGAGATTCCGCTACCAGGTGATGGTGCTCGACTCGACCACACTGGAGGAGTCGAATAGCGACTTCGTCAACTGGGTCAAGCAGCGGTCCCGCTGGTACAAGGGATATCTGCAGACCTGGCTGGTTCACATGCGCCATCCGCGGCGCCTGTGGCGGGAGCTCGGGCCGCGAGGCTTTCTCGGGCTCTCCGTCATGATCGGGGCCGTCCCGATCCTGCAGATCATCAACCCGCTGTTCTGGGGTCTGACGGTGCTCTGGTTTGTCGATCGGAACCCTTTCCTGCAGAGTCTGCTTCCGCCGGCGATCTACTTCCCCGCCCTGCTCTCACTCGTCCTGGGCAATTTCCTTGCCCTTTACATGGGACTGATCGCGATCCGGGTGGCACGGCGGCCGTACCTGCTCGTCGCGGCATTGCTGGCGCCCGCGTACTGGGTGATGATGTCGATCGCGGCAGTTCGGGCGCTCCTGCAACTGGTGATCGCGCCCTCGTTCTGGGAGAAGAGTGTCCACGGGCTCGACGTCCACGCACCCGTGGCAGAAGGCGCGCATGCAACACGCTAGTTCGCTGCGCCCCCGAGCCGGGACGACGACCCGCCGGCTGCCGCCGGTTGCGGAAGGGCCGTGGGTGTTTGGGTTGGCGGCTACCGGCTATCTTGCGGCCGCCGCGGTCCTGACCTTCGGATATCAGGCTGTCGTGCCCGAGGCGCTCAGCCGGGTCGGCAACGCATCCTATGTCCTCTTCAGCCGGGACCCGCATCTGGCCGCGATCGGGTTCGTCTGGCAACCTCTGCAATCCTTCTTGGCCCTGACGTTGCTTCCATTCAAGGGCGTCTTTCCCGCGCTCCTGCAACTCGGCTTCGCCGGCAGCATCGTCTCCGCGCTCTTTATGGCCGGCTCCGTCTTTCTGGTTAATCGTCTGCTCCGGGACTTCGGCCTCAGCCGTCTGCCCCGGCTGCTGCTCACGCTCCTGTTTGGGCTTCACCCGGTGCTCCTCTACGTGGGCGGCACGGGCCTTCCACAAGCCCTCTTCCTGTTCTTCTCGCTGCTGGCCACCGTCGCGCTGGCGCGGTGGCTGGAGCGGGGGCGGCTGTCCGGCCTGGTCGCTGCCGGTGCAGCGCTGGCGGCCGCCTATCTGGCGAGCCCGGCCGCACTCGGGGCCGTCCTGGGGGCGGCCGCCCTGGTCGTCTATCGCAGCCTGCGCAACCAGGACCGATCCGATCCGAACCGCGGTCTGACGGCGGTGTGCGATGCCCTCATCCTCGTGGGACCGGTCCTGTTGGTGGTGGCCGCATGGAACGGCGCCACCTGGCTGATCACGGGAGATCCATTCCACCAGCTTTCGTCGATCTACAGTCTGGGCTCGCAGCTTCACGCCGAGGGTACCGACGGCGTGGGCGTGGTGGATGTGTTCCGCCGCGCGGTGGCCATCGAACCCGGCTTGCTCGCTCTTGGTGGCCTGGCGGCCTTCGGTGC
Organism: Chloroflexota bacterium; assembly: GCA_005889535.1. GTDB lineage: Bacteria > Chloroflexota > Dormibacteria > CF-121 > CF-121 > CF-13. The sequence continues at coordinate 20,427 of VBHC01000136.1, read as the reverse complement.
GTTGCGCCTCCGCCAGCCGGGGCTGGTTGCGGGAACGACGCTGCTGGCACCGGCGCTCGTGACCGCAATGGTGGCTCAAACCAGCGCCGCGGGCTTACCGTCGATGACGCCCTTTGTCGCCATCATCCCGTTGACGGTGCTGTGGGCCGCCGCCGCCAGCTTCCGCGGTGCGCCGCTCTCGCAACGCCTGGTCGCCGCGCTCGCGCTGGCGGTGGCCATCCCGGCCAGCGCGTCAGCCTTGCTCGACCCCGGGCTCGCCCCCCAGGAGGCGGCAATCCTGCGTCCAGTCGTGATGGCCTCGGGCTCGCAGCAACGGCCGGCGGACCCGTTTGCCGCCGCGCGGGCGATCGCTCAGTTCCTGGACGCGGAGCATCTGCCGGCCGGATCGGTGCTCGTCGACAGCTCGACCGGATTCCCCGTGATCGTGGCATCGGCGAATCCCCGCCAGTTCGTCATCACCAACGATCGAGACTTCCGCCTTGCCCTCACCGATCCCTCGGGGATGGCGGTCCAGTACCTGCTGGTTCCAGCGCCGTCCAACCCGATTTCCGTGCCGTCGCTGGATGCGCTGGTACGCGCCTATCCGGGTCTGTACGATTCCGGGGCTGGCGTTGGCTCCCTCGTCCGGGAGTTCGATGGGCGGGACCAGGTCCCGGCCTGGCGACTGTTCCGCGTGATCGGGCGCTAGGCTAGCTGTAGCAGCGCGCGATCTCGGACTCGGCCGGCTTGCCCTGCGGGTCATAGCCGGGATCGGTGCTCGGGGAGGTCAGGGGGTCGAAGTTGTAGGCCCACCAGAAGAGCCCAATCTTGAATGGGCGCGCCGCCTGGCAGGCGGCTTGATAGTACAGCCGCTGGGTTTCGAGACTCAGCGGTTGATGGTTGTTCCAGTTCCAGGGCTGCACGAAGGACCCGACCTGCGACGTGGTACCCAGCTCGGTAAAGACCACCGGTTTGCCCCAGGTCGTGCGGATCTGCGCCGCCTGGTTGAGCCAGGGCTGCCAGGCGGCAACCAGCTGAGCCACGTTCGCGTTGACCGGCGCGCTCAGCGGATAAAACGCGTCAATACCCAGGAAGTTGAGCGAGCCGCCAAAGGCTGGGAAGGGGTGCCCCCAGTTCGTCGAGAACGTCAGCGCGCCCGAATAAACGCCCCGGACATGGCTGATGACATTGAGCCAGGCCGCGGTATCGCCCTCGAGGCTCTGCAGCTCGCTCCCGACGTCGAGGACGTCGAGTCCAGCCGATGCACCGAGGCTCGCCAGCGGCAGCAGGACCTGAGTCTCGTAGTTGCCATACCAGAGAATGCGCGGCTGCGGATTGAGCGTCCCGCGCCACTGACCCTGGAAATTGTCCGCCTGTTGAATGTTCAGGTCGTCGAGGAGCGGCCGGAGAAGGACGGACATCCCCCGTTGATGTGCGGCGGCGATGAAGATCCGGAGATTCGCCAGCGTAGGGGTCACAACCGGATCCATGTGGACGTCCGTGGCCGAGACGCTGGCCGACTGGAAGAAGGGGATCGTCAGGCTGACGCTGTGGGCTCCCAGCCCGGCAAGACGGTCCAGCAGGACCGCGGTCTTGGTGGCGAACGAGGGGTCGTTCCCGTAGAGGAGGACCGTCACGCCGCGGAACGGAATCAATGGTTGATTCGCAAACCCGCCTCCCCCCGCACCGGATGCCAGTTCCGAGGCGGTGCCCGGACCGCCAATCGAGGGCCGGGTCGACGCGCCGGCAGAACCCGGGCCGGAGACCACGGGAGGAGCTGACGCTGTGGCAAGCGGCACGCCGCTGAACGCCGCCGCCGCTGTGGCCGAGGAGGGCGCCGAACTCGATGTCGCTCGCGGGAGGATGCTGGCAACCAGGCAGAGGAGCGCCGCCCCCACGATCCTCGCCTTCACTCGGGGCATGATACCGCTCGGCGGCCGACTTGACCAGAGGCCCTCAGACGGCGCTCGACCCGTTCAAGCGACCCGAGCCAGGATCACGGGTAGCAGCGCGGACAGGTTCCCGCCAGGTAAAACCCCACGTCCGCGACCAGCCAGAGGGCGACAAAACCGATGGTGATCGCGGAAACGACACGCGGGCCGACGCGGAGCGCCAGATAGCCCAGCGCGATCGCCAGAGGCGCGAAAAAGAGGTAGAGCTCGCGAAAATCTGTTTCCCAGATCCGGTTGAGCCAGACGACGAACACCGCGTAGGCCAGCGCGAACGAAATCAAGCTGGCGGATGACAGGAGCAGCGCACGGTCCATCGGCGATTGCCACGCGCGTCGCCGGGCCACGTGCAGCCCTCCCCAGACGGTTGCCACCACCAGCAGCAGGCTGCCGATGGACAGCGTGGCCACATCGAGCCACCGCCAGGCGCCCGATGGCAACTGCCACTCCCAGGGAAACCAGAAATAGTGGACGAGGCGGCCGAGATACGAGCTCCAGGATCCCAGGCCATGCGGCAGCGCAAAATCCGCCAGGTGAAAAATTCGGGGATGCCGCCCCACGAACGGCACCGGGATGCCATAGACGGGAATTGCCCAGGCAAGCCAGGGCGCAAGTGTGAGTCCAAATCCGGCGGCTCCGGCGAGGAACCGGGGCCGCTGCGGACGGCCTCGTGTCAGCCAGGCGAGGACGACAACCGGCAGAAGCGCGACCGCGGTCAGCTTGGTGAGGATGGCCAGCGCAAAGACCGCCCCTTCCACCGCGGAGTGAAGCCGGGGTCGTTGTGGAAACCGGTCGACCAGCAGAATGAAGAGCGCCGTCACCAGCACGCTAACGAGGACCTCGTTGATCACCTGGCTGTCGCGCAGGGCCACCCCGGGGATCAGTGTTAGCGCGAGGCTCACGCTGATCGCCGGCACGCGGCCGACGCCCACACGCCGGAGCAAGAGGATCAGGAGGACCAGCCAGGCGGCGGAAAACAGGACGTTGAGCAGGCGCACGCCGTAGACAGCCAGCTTTGGATCGAACGACAACGCCTTATACACAGGCGCCGCGGCCATGTAGTAAACCGGAAACTGAAGGGACTCGTAGCTGGGCGCCCCGCCGATCCGTTGCAGCTGCGCCGCGGTGGGCGGCGCCGGATATTGATGGAAGTAGAGGCTGACCAAGCCCAGATCGACCTGCTGGTCCCCGAAGACCGGCAGCCGCGCCTGAAGGGCAATGGTGCGTACGTAGTCGACGTGCTGCAGCTCATCGACCGGACTGAAGATCTGCTCGCGAAAGACCAACACGGTCTGCAGGCCGAGCAGCACGGCGATCGGGATCAGCCAGGCGAGCACACTCGATGCCGGCCATCGACGTGGCTGCACGTCCAAAGCCTAACTGTGAATTCGTAGATTTGCTCGTCGGTTGGGGCCGGCCGCAGCGCGCGCAGTGAGTTCGGGTTATTGGTTAACAATCGTGAAGACCGGTTCAGTTTTGTACAATTCGACCGGACCGGCTGTTGACAAAGCGGGGTTGCCATGTAACATTCCGGGGCAAGACCGCGTTAAGGAAGGCGAGGAGGCGGGCAGGGATGGGGCAGCACGGCTGTCATGCCCAGGGTCTGTGTCCGACACGCGCGTGCTGTCGGCGCGGGGGCATCGCGGCATGAAAGTGATGGTGACCGGCGGCGCCGGGTACATCGGCTCGGTGCTGGTGCGGAAGCTGGTCACAGCGGGTCACGCCGTGCGTGTCGTGGACTGCGGATTTTTCGGCTTTGACCATCTCGCCCCCGAAGCCGAACTGATTCCCGAGTCGGTTCTCGACTTCGATCCGGCGTGGTTGGAGGGCATCGAGGCCATCGTGCACCTGGCGGGATTGTCCAACGACCCGATGGCGGCCTTCAGCCCCAGCCTTAACTATATTTTCAACGCCGCCGGGGTGGGCATCGTTGCCCAGGCGGCCCGCGAGGCCGGCGTCCACCGCTTCGTCTTCGGATCGACGTGCTCCATCTATGGGCTCAACGACGCGGCCGAGGTGGATGAGACATTTCGCGTCAAGCCGGCATTCCCGTATGCGATTTCCAAGCACATGGGCGAGCGCCTGATGGGCTGCCTGACGGACGCGGATTTTCGCCCCATCGTACTCCGCAAGGGCACGGTCGTCGGCTGGAGCCCGCGGATGCGGTTCGACCTGATTACCAACGCGATGGTGAAGACCGCCCTGACCGATGGAAAGATCGTTGTCAACAACCCTGACCTCTGGCGGCCGGTGATCGACGTGGAGGACGCGGCCGAAGCGTACATCCACGCGCTCCAGGCTGATCTCTCTGTTACCGGAACCTTCAACATCGCAACCCGCAACTACACCATCGGCGAGGTCGCCGCGATCGTTCAGTCCGAGCTTCGTGAGTTCGGCATCGACGTCGATATCGAAGTCCACCATCGACCAGACGTTCGCAGCTATCGAGTCGACGTGTCCCGGGCTGCCCGAGAGCTGGGCTTTGTTCCGTCGATCGGAATGATAGAAACCACTCGCACGATGATCCGCCACTTGCGCGCCAACCCGGCGATGGACCTCAACGACAGTCGTTACTACAATGTCGAGCACTTCAAGCGGCTGCTGGCAAAAGGTGCCTTCGCCACCAACGGGTCGAAGTTCAAGACGGGATTGCCTCACGCCGTCCCCGCCGGAGTCTAGCGATGGGCCACACCGTGATCCTGGGTGCCAACGGACAGCTCGGCTCGGACCTGTGCCGGGAATGGGCATCAGCGGACTCTGCCTATACACCGCTTCGACACGCTGACATTGATGTCTGCGATGAAGAGGCGGTACGCCGCGTGCTCGTTTCGTTGCAACCGAAGGTGGTCATCAACACCGCGGCCTTTCACAAAGTCGAAGCCTGCGAAGAGGATCCTGAGCGAGCCTTTGCGGTCAATGCATTTGCCGTCCTCCAGCTGGCCCGGTCGTGTCACGCTCTGGGTATTCGCCTGGTGCACTTCAGCACCGACTACGTGTTCAGCGGGGACGCGGCACGACCATACGCGGAAAGCGCCGCGGCCCGTCCCGTCAACGCCTATGGCTGGTCCAAGGCAACGGGTGAGTATTTCCTGCGACGAGCCTGCCCGGAGCATCTCCTCATCCGAACGTCGGGCCTGTTCGGTATCAAGGGCGCATCGGGAAAAGGCGGAAACTTCGTCGAGACCATGCTCCGGCTGGGCCAGGAGCGTGGCACGGTGTCGGTGGTAACGGACCAGACGCTCTCGCCGACCTATACGCGGGACCTTGCCATCATGGTGCGGCGCCTCATTGATGATGGCGCGACCGGGACCTTCCACGTCACCAACAGCGGCGCTAGCTCCTGGTATGAGTTCGCGCAGGCGATATTTGAGCGCGCCGGCCTCAGCGTCACCGTGTTGCCCATCACGACCGACCAGTCCGGGGCCCGTGTCGCTCGCCCCGGCTATTCGGTCCTGGGGTCCGACCGGCTTCAGCGCGAGGGATACGGACGACTGCGCTCGTGGCGCGAGGCGCTGACTGCCTACCTCAGCGAGCGCGCTATGCGCGCGAGCGTGGAAGGGCAATCAGAACCCGTCGCGGAGGTGGTCGCGTCGTGATGCGAGACGTCAGTGCGCCCGTCGCCTCCCTCAACGGGAAGACCAATCTCGAACACATGAAGATGCTGGACGGATTCGCGGAGATCAAAGAGGTGGCCCGCCGTTATGACGACGACCGGGGGCGCCGCTATTGCGACATCTTTGGCCAGGTTACCGGCGACATCAACATCACCCATGCCTATCCGGGCGTCGTTACCGCCTGGCATGCCCACCGGCGGCAGTATGACGAGTGGTTTGTGATCCGCGGCGCGCTCAAGGTCGGATTGGCCCTGCCAAACGGAGACGGGACCTACCGATGGCGGTTCGTGAGCCTGTCGGAGTACGACGGGACGGTGTTGCGCATCCTGCCCGGCGTGCTCCATGGATGGCGCAACCACACCGCGGCGGAAGCCATCCTCATGTACCACATCTCCGAGAAATATGATCCGGCGAACCCGGACGAGATTCGCTACTCCCTTAAGGAGGTTGGTGCCGACTGGTCGACGCCGGCAAAGTGACGCCGGTCGATCGGCCAAGGATCGCGTCCCGGGCCGTCTTCATCGATCGCGACGGGGTGATCTTTCGGAACCGGGATGACTACATCAAGAACTGGGCGGAGGTCGAGCTCTTACCCGGCGCCGTCGACGCGATCGTTCGGCTGTCCCAGGCCGGCCTGCGCGTCGTCCTGCTGACCAACCAATCGGCGATTGGACGTCGGATCGTCTCCCGCCAGGTCGTGGAGGATATTCACCATCGCCTCGGCCAGATCGTCGTCGCGGCGGGCGGTAGGATCGACGCTGTCCTGATGTGTCCTCACCATCCGGCCGCCCACTGCCGGTGCCGCAAACCTCAGCCGGGCCTGCTCTTTGAGGCTGAGACGCAGATGGGTATCCACCTCGCGTCGTCCTGGCTGGTCGGTGATCAACCATCAGATATCGACGCTGCCGTTGCAGCCGGATGCTTCCCCATTCTTGTTCGACCCCTGAACGGATCGGCTGCCGGCGACGACCTGCCAATCGCATGTCCGGTCTTCGAGAGTCTCTCTGGAGCTGCCGAATTTGTTTTAATCGCCAGTCGCCGTCAGACGGCCGCCCTCGAGGCAAGCGCACCGTGAAGACGCTCGTCCTCTGCGGCGGAGCGGGAACGCGGTTGCGCGCGGTCCTCAACGGCACGCCGAAACCTCTGGCCGTCGTCGAGGGAAAGCCGATGCTCGAATGGATCTTGATCTCGCTGCGGGCGCGCGGATTGAGCGACGTCACTCTCTGTACCGGCTATAAGAGCGAAGCGATCGAGAACTATTTTGGCGATGGTAACCGGCTCGGTATGCACCTCGAGTACGCGCGAGAGGCACAGCCTCTGGGCACGGCTGGCGCTGTCCGCGCCGCCCTCCCGGACGGGCCCTCGGGTACGACCTTGATCCTCAATGGCGACTCTTACACGCCCGTGGATATTCACCGGCTCCTGGCAGAGCATCGCCTGAACGGTGCGCGGGCCTCCCTGTGGCTGGTGCCGGTGGACGACCGTACCGCCTACGGCGCCGTGGACCTGGGATCTGATGGTTGGATTCGCGCCTTTCGCGAGAAGACCCCTGAACAGACGCCTGGTCTGATCAGTGCCGGCGTGTATCTGATTGAACGCCCCGTGATCGACGAAATGCCCCCTGATTGTCCGCTCTCTCTGGAGAACGACATCCTTCCCCGGCTCGGTCGACAGCGTGTCCATGGCGTCGTCGGGGGCGGTCCGTTTGTCGATATCGGCACCCCCGACTCGTATCGATTGGCCGGCCACATCATGAAAGACGAATTCGCCAGGCTGGCAGGCCAAAGCTCGAGTGACCGGGGAGTCGAAGCGTGGGCCAGAAATCGGCTGGCCCAAAGTGCGCAAACGATCTCCCTTACTGCCGACGAGTGCACCGACCAGATCATCGGGGCGGCCAGGGTGATTGGAGCCGCCTTTCAAACCGGCTCGAAGCTTCTGCTTTGCGGCAACGGTGGAAGTGCCGCGGATTGTCAGCACGTGGCGGCTGAATTCGTCAATCTGCTGCGGAAGGATTTTCCGCGACGCGCCCTTCCCGCCATTGCGTTGACGACGGATACGTCCATCTTGACCGCCGTCGCCAACGACGTCGGCTACGAAAGCGTCTTCGCGCGGCAGGTCGAGGCTCTGGGGAAACCAGGCGATGTTCTGCTGGTGATCAGCACCAGCGGCCGGAGCCCCAGCGTTCTGCGGGCCCTCGATGCAGCCCGGCGGATCGGTATGACGACGATCGGCCTGGTCGGAATGGGTGCGGCAAGACGAACGCAGGTCGACTTTGCCATTGAAGTCCCAAATAGCGACACACAACTGGTGCAGGAGGCACTGCTGCCCATCGAACACGTGCTCTGCGAGACGGTCGAGCGGTTCTTCCTCGAGGAGTGGCGATCACCTTGATGATTCGAGCCCGGGCGCCGCTGCGCATCAGCTTTTGTGGAGGTGGGACCGACCTCTCGCCCTATGTCCAGGAGCATGGAGGCGTTGTCTTGAACGCCACCATCGATCGATACGCTTATGCGACGCTGACATTTCCCAGCGACCGACTCATCAAGGTCAATTCGCTCGATTACAAGGCGGTCGCCAGTTTCAGATTCGACGATCCGCTTGTGTACGATGGCAACTTCGACCTGGTCAAAGCCTGCTTGCGTCGACTGCTCCCCGATACCGAGCCGGACGGAACCGGCATCGAGCTCTACATGGAGACCGAGGCGCCCCCGGGCTCGGGGCTTGGTGCGTCATCAGCCCTTGTGGTCGCCGTCATCGGTGCGCTGCGTTCGTGGAGACGGTTACCCCTCGACAAGTACGAGGTGGCCCGTGTGGCCTGGGAGGTCGAGCGAAAGGATGTTGGGATCCCCGGAGGCCTCCAGGACCAGTACGCTGCCGTCTTCGGCGGCTTCAACCTGATCGAATTTCATGATGAATCACACGTGGTCGTCAACCCTCTCCGGATCGATCCGCGGATCATCTATGAGTTGCAGTACAACTTGCTCCTGGTCTTCACTGGGACCACCCGATCGTCATCCCGAATAATCGAGAACCAGATTTCCGGCTACGAAAGCCGTCATGCCGGCGTCCTCGAGGCGATGACCCGAATGAAGGCCCTCGCGATCGAGGCGAAGGATGCGTTACTGACCGGCCGGCTGCGTGATCTGGCGGAAATTCTCCACGAGGACTTCCTGGCGAAAAAGCAGACGGCGATCGATGTGACGACCCCCCGGATCGAGGAGATGTACGAGGAGGCGCGCCGGCTGGGCGTGATCGGAGGCAAGATCAGCGGTGCCGGGGGAGGTGGTTTCATGTTCCTCTACTGTCCCTTCGATCGCAAGCCCGCGGTCACCAAGCGGATCGTCGAGCTGGGTGGCCAGGTCCTGCCGATGGCGTTCGAGCATGACGGCATGCAGTCATGGGCCGCTGAGGATGCGTCCCCTGCCATGCCGGCCGTGGCTCACGGCACGCGAGTGGGAGTCTAGGATGGCGCGGTTTCTCGTGCTCGCCGTCATCGTCCTGGCCCTGCTGGGGGCGGCGCTTCACCCGCTGCTCTTCGTTTTGAATCTGTTGCCTTTCGATAGCAGGGGACTAACCTCGGTCCTGGACATCGCCAAGTCATTCATCGCCGACCTGCTCGCCTGGGGTCTCATCGGCCTGATCGCCGCAATGGGGACCCTGGTTGCGTTCGGACGCTGGTCGAGACGGCGGTCGGGCATCGCCAAATCTTCTCGTTCGCCTGGCGCCGGATCGGCATCGGAGCCCGCTCAAGGTCGCATGGTCGTCGCAATTACCGCCTATAACGAGGCCGACGCCATCACAGGCGTGGTGAAGGACTTTTCCACACAGGAAGGCGTTGTCAAGACGATCGTCATCGACAACAACAGCGAGGACGCGACCGCGGCGCTGGCACGGCGCGCCGGCGCCACCGTGATCCAGGAGACGCGTCAGGGCTACGGCTACGCCTGTCTCCGTGGACTGGAGGAAGCGCTGAAGGTGCACGCGGCGGACGTCGTCGTCCTCGTAGAGGGCGACGGGACGTTCGCGGGGGCCGACCTGAAAAAATTCCAGGCGTACATCACCCAGGCCGACATCGTGGTCGGCACGCGCGTCGTCCCCGGGCTCGTGGAGCCGGGCTCGCAGATGGACTACTTCTTTACCTGGGGGAATATCGCCGTGAGTGCCCTCCTCAGACTCCGCTTCTGGGATTCACAGTTCCTGGGAGCGGCCCGCCTCAGCGATGTCGGCTGCACCTACCGCGCCATCAGGCGGGATGCGGTGCTGCGCATCCTTCCAGCGCTGGAGGTGGGTCAGGACCATTTCTCGCCGCATATGATGCTGGTTGCGCTCGACTACGGCCTATCGCTGATCGAAATTCCCATCACCTTCCGGCGGCGGATCGGCACCTCCAAGGGGGCCAGCCGGAGTATGTGGAAGGGCCTCAGAGTTGGTCTCGCCATGATGTGGCACATAATGACCTACCAACCGAGGCGGCCCGTGCTCGATCGAGGCCCGCGGAGTCTCGCGCCACCGGTCCCGGAGGACGTTGCAGCAGGGATCGCTAGCGGCCGCAGCTAGCGAACGGCGCCCCCGAACACTGCGGGTTCTCTTCCTGATGACCCGAGACGGCCACCATCCCGGCGCGGCCGGGGGAGATATCGGGATGTGGGAACGGGCCCAGTTCCTGACCCAGCAGGGCCACACGGTGACGGTCGTCGCGAGCCGGTTCCCGGGCGCTGCCAGATCCGAAGTGATCGACGGCATCCAGGTCGTGAGGTTGGGTGGAATCCTGTCCCTGTGGTTGCGCACCTTCTGGTACTACATCAGGCACTGCCGCAACCGATTCGACGCCGCGGTAGTCGAGGGCTTCGGCGGTTCTCGGATCCCGCGCTTTGCTCCGCTCTATGTCAAGGAGCCGGTTATCACCGAGTGGCACCAGATCCACAAAGCCCTGTTCGAAGCTCAGTATCCAGGTCTGCTCGTTGCCCCGCTGACGCTGCTCGAGCGCGTCACCGCATTCATCCATCGGGACACCATCGTTGTGGCTCGGACGGATGAGTGGCGCGAGGCTTTCCCGCAGCTCGGGTTTAGGCGGGAGAACGTCGTCGTCGTGCCGGCGTGCATCGGTGAAGATTGGCTCCGGGAGGGCCGCGCCGGTCAGGTGACAGAGCCGCGGATCGTGTGGCTCGGTCGGTTTCTGCAGTACAAGTGTCCCGATCACGTGATCCAGGCCATGCCGCAGATCATCAGGCAGGTGCCCGACGCACAGCTCGTCCTGGCCGGCCGTCACACCGACCGAACCTATGAGCAGAAGCTGGTCGAGCTGATCCGACGCCTCGATCTCGAGCGGCACGTTACGTTCCATTTCGATCTGACAGACGCAGAGAAGCGCGATCTGCTCCGGTCCTGCCGCGTCATGGCGCTGCCGTCGTCAGTGGAGGGCTTCGGAATCGTCGTTCTCGAGGCCAACGCCTGCGGTGTGCCGGTGGTCGCCAGCTCGGGGGTTCCAGCGGGTGCGGTCCGGCATGGTCGTAACGGCCTGCGTTATCCCTTCGGCGATCAGGCGGCCCTGGCGGCTGGGCTGATCGAGATCTTGACGGACGAAGCATCCTATCGGCGCCTTTCGGCTTCCAGTCTTGCTTCCGCCGGGGAATTCGGCTTTGCCGAGGTCTGCGGCCGCTACGAAAAAGTGATTCGCGACGCCGTCGCGGCAAGGATGGCCACGGTATGAGGTTGTTGCGCCCACCGCTCACCGCACCCGACTTAGCCGCCGACACCACCGGCGTCGCCACGGCTTCCACGGATGGATCTTTGCTGCGCCACAATGCCATCTACTTTCTGGGGAGCCTTGTCGTATTGGGGCTGGCCGCGAGCTACCAGTTTTTGTCCGGAAGGCTCCTCGGACCCCGCGACTACGCCTCAGTGGCGGCGGTTTTCTCGCTTTTTTCTGTCCTGCTTGTGCCCGGACTGATGGTATCGATGGTTGCGTCGCGCTCTGCCGCGGCGTTTGTGGCCACGTCAAGCGCTGACGAGCTGCGTTTATTCTTCCGCAGGTTGTCGAGCATCCTGGTCTGGAGCTCACTCGGGGCGGGGTTCCTGTTCCTTCTGTTATCGCCGCTGATTGCCAGGTTCCTCCTGGTCCCCCCGCAAACGGTTGCCGCCCTGACGCCGGCGGTGCTCTTCATTCTCGTCGCCGCGATCAATCGCGGGGTGCTTCAAGGTGAGCAACGATTTCTTTCGCTGTCGGCGGTGCAAACCCTCGATGCCTTCTCACGAGCAGTCCTGGCCGTCGTCGTCATCGAGCTAGGGTTCGGGGCCAACGGCGCCATCCTTGCCGTCGGCGCTGGGATCGTGGTGAGTTACGCCGCTTCGTTCTGGCCGCTGCGCCGGGTCGCGACCGGCCATCGTGCGCTTCGGTTCGATGCGCAGCCAGTGGTGCGATTTGCCGGTCCGGCAGCGGTTGCGGTAGCCGGTACAACTCTGCTGGCCAGTAGCGACGTATTGCTGGTCAAGCATTATCTCAGTGCGGAGCAAGCCGGACTCTACGCCTCGGTTGCAACGCTGGGACGCGTGGTGCTGATGGTGACCGCCAGTATCTCCGCGGTGATGTTTCCACGAGTGACCGCGCTGGAGCACCTCGGAAGACCCAGCACACGGACGTTGACCTTATCGGCGGTGGCGATGGTGGCGGTCGCGAGCGTCGCGGTGATCGGCTTAGCCCTTGCGCCTTCGCTTGCGCTGATGCCCTTCGGTCCGCAATTCACCACGGCGGGTCCCTATCTGCCGATTTATGGCGTCGGAATGGCGGCCCTGGCACTGGCGAGCCTACTGGTGACCTACCTGCTGGCCCGCCACGATCATCGCTTCGTGCCGGTGATCGTCCTCGTTGTACTGCTGGAGGTTGTCCTGATCTCAGCCTTCCACGCGTCAATCTGGCAAGTCGTCTGGGTGATGGTGGCGGTTGGGGTCACTATGCTTGCGGCAATGGCGCTCCTCTACTTCACACGAAACCGGAACGGGTGAGTGCCGGCGACGCCAATCGCGAGGCTCTGAGCAAACCTTTCAAGGCGGTAGCGGCCGCCGTCCTGTTCGCGGCGTCCGTCCTCGCGTTGGGTCTCATGCTTATTCCGGGGATCGCGTGGCGGCATCCTGCGGTCGACCAGGTCTATGCCGGTTTCGACCCGAACCTCATTTACACGGATCCTACCGGTCAGGGATCGGTGGCGGGAACCATCGAGGTGTCGCCGCGCTCCTTACAGATGGTTGCGGTTCGGCAATCGATGCCGACGGCGACCCTGGTCACCACTCCATTGCAGCGGTTCACGGCTTCCATGGACGTGGTGGTCTCGGGTCGCGGAGCGGGGTCCTTTCGAGTCGGCATCATGAGCGCCACTGCGGGCGCGGGAACCTTCCTGGCATTTGGTGGAGCGCCCGGCTATCCGGTCGAGGTCGTAACGGTGCAGCGGGCCGGCGTGCGCCAAACGCTAATCGGCGGCGAGCTTCAGGTGCGCGCCCGACTGGCCAGCTATGCGCCCGGCCGACCGTATCACGTTGAGTTCGTCGTAGACAAGGTGGCCGGGGTGATCGCGGCCGCGTCCGCCGATCAGCACATCCGGCTGACGACGGCCGAAATCCCCGATCTGTTACGCAGCGTCAGGCTCTCTCTCAATGCGTCGGTGCTTCCCGTTATGGATCCCGTGTCGGCAGGAATCACGAACTACGCGCTGACCCTGCCACACGACTGGTCGGGACCCAACAAAGTCGGGGACTACAGGACGCGGGCGCTCGTGCTGGTGGGCCTGGTCCTCGGCGGGCTAGCCCTGGCGAGCCAGGCGTACCGCGTCCGATGGGCACCCATCGCCTATCTGGGCGACATCCTTCGTTGGGTACGGAGGACGATTCGGCGGCTGCCGTGGAAGACCCTGGCCATTGTCGTGTTGCTGGTCGGTGGCCTCGTCCTGGTCAATGTGGCGTCGTTCGGATTGGGTAACCACCCCTACGACATGCTGGCGGAAAAGATCTGGGGCTACACCGCCGCCCAATACGGTCCGGATCAGCTCTACTACCGGCCAGGAACGGTCAGCATGGCGACCATTACGGCAGGCAGCCCCTATCACGATGCGTCATTTGCTTACGAACCGACCCTGGCCTACGTGTTCCTGGCCGCAGGCTGGATCGGTCGATGGTTCGGATCGATCACCGTAAACGGCTCTGCGCTGGAGTACGTCATCAAGACGATCAACCTGCTCTTCATCCTCGCCGATGGCGCCCTCATCTACAGCATCTTGCGGGTGTTCCGGCTGAGCCCGCGGACAAGCCTGCTCGGCGCCGCCCTGTTCGTCCTGAATCCGATCGTCTGGTTCAGTGCGTCGGTTTGGGGCACCACCCAGGTGATCAGTGCTTTTTTTCTCTTCGCCGCCATCCTCGCGGCCGAAAGGGAGCAGCCGACACTGGCCTGGCTGGCGCTTGCCCTGGGGGCCTTAACCCGGCCCCAGATGCTGGTGGCAACCCTGGTACTGGCGATCGTCTTCGGCCGCAGGTTCTCCCTGCGACGAAGCGCGGTCGGCATTGCCCTGGCCGCCGTGATCGTGTTCCTCTTTCTCACCCCGTTCTCGGTGAAGATCGCGCCATCGCTGCCCTCCGACTTCATGCTGCATGTCCTCGGCTTCGTAACCACTACGAACGACACCTCGGTGTCGGCGCAGGCGGCGTCGATCTGGCCCCTGGCGACGCTGGTCCTGGCCCACCAGCACGGCCTGGCCCGAATGATCTTTCCGGCGGCAACCCAACTCGGGGGCGGGGTCTCGTACGGCACCGCAGGTCTGCTGTTGCTCGCCTCGGCGGTCGCCATTGCGATCGGCCGGATGCTTTCCCGCGGGGTGTCCACGGCCGCTGCCTACCTGCCCGCCCTGGCGTTTGCCATGATGGCACTCGTGATGTTCCAGACCGGAATCACAGCCACGCACTTTGTCCTCGTACTGGCCGTTTTAGTTCTCTGCATGAAGGTTTTCGGAAGGCTGCTCTATGCGACGGCCATCGGCGTGCTGACAATCACGACCTTCGTCATGATGGTCGGGAGCGTGGAAGTTGCGCTCCTTTATGGGCATTACGAATCATTTCCGATCCATCCTGGCCACAGCGTGCTGGCGAGAGCCCTCCTTCAGTTATCCGTCAATGACCTGGCGCTGACCGTTGGCGTCTTGCTCAACCTCGCCGTGCTGATTGCCCTGCTCCTGGCATGCCTGTTTCCGCTTCGCGGGTCAGGGCGCGTGCGGCCATGGCCAGGCTGACGAGGAAGACGGCGAGGTTGGCAATGGTCGCGGCCGTGATGAAAACGTCGCTGTTAAAGAGATTCATGAAGGCGGCCGTCAAAATGTTGTGCTCCGCATCCAGCAATGGGTACAGTTTTGGCGCAGCTTGGAGCGCATACCCGAGGCTGCCCCACAGCGAAACAAAGGTTGTGACGGTGACCGCAATCGCCAGTGCGGCATAGGCCGGAGCCGTGATGAAGCCGAGGCAAGGAATAAGCAGGCCGATAGCGAGCACAAAGTGATGGGTGGAGACACCTGTCTTCAAAACCAGCAATCCGAGAGTTGCCGCAAGCAGGAAGGGCAAGACCCCACCGGGACGTAATAGCCTCGATGCCAGGGCGAGTGTCAGGCCAAGTATCGCGAGGGTGGTCACAAGCAGGAGCGTTCCAAGGCTGCTGTAGCTGAACGGCCCCCACACCGATCGTGAAGCCGGATAGTAGAGCCGGGCCTTGCCTGATTGACCTGACACGGACTGGGTGACCAGCGGCCAGAGGTTATAGCCATCGGAGCTGACATACGAGTAGCTGTCGCTCGGTGTTGCGGCCTGGGTGCCGGCGACGCGCTCCAGATAGCTCACCGGAAGCGCGGGGCTGATCCGAAGCGTGAAGGGGGCCACCGCGATGAAGGCAATCAGGATCGACCAGGACGCGGCGCGAATCGATGCGCCAAGCGGAAAACGGCGCAGCAAGTAGAGGGCGAGGAACGCCGCCGGGATAATCATCTGCGGTCGAGTCAGGGCCGCCAGGGCGAGGGCCGCCCAGGCGCCTACCGGGTCCTCAGCCTCCCCCCGCCAGATCGCCAGCAGCAGAAACAGCAGGCTGATGGTCTGGGTCTCGCCCCAGACCGACATCATGAACCAGACCGCCGGGTTGAACACGAAAAGGCCGGCGCCTATCGCACTCAACACGTTGCCCAGGCGCTTCCGCAAGATCAAGTAGATCAAGACGCCGTCTACCAGGCCGA
This sequence comes from Chloroflexota bacterium, assembly GCA_005889535.1. Taxonomy (GTDB): domain Bacteria; phylum Chloroflexota; class Dormibacteria; order CF-121; family CF-121; genus CF-13. The sequence goes on along the minus strand of VBHC01000136.1, from coordinate 4,632 downwards.
GCACCACGTTAAAGAGCTTGATCAGCACTTCCAGCTGGATGCTGTCCATGGGCGGGATGCCGCCCTGGCCGAACGCGGCGCGGTAGACAGCCCCGATCGCGGTGAACACTATGCCCATGACCGGTCCATAAGGGAAGCCAACCTCGGCGTAGGGTGTGCCCGCCCAGACTTTGGCTGGTGTAACGGTCGCCGGTACGTCATACAGGTCAGCCGGACCGTACGTCGCAGCGACATAGGCGAAGGTTTTTTCCGCCATGATGTCGTAGGAGTGCGCCCCCACGTGAAACAGCCAGAGATTGCCAGCCAGATATCCGATCGTCGCGGCCGCAACCAGCAGCATGAGGCCGGTTCGTGCCGGCATTTTCGATGAAACCCGCCCGGTGCTTGCCGGTAGCGGCCTGGGCCGGTGCCGCGCGAAGCGACCCGCAGCCACCAGCCCAAGGAGCAATGCCGACACGACCAACAACGTCACGGTGACCGGCGCGCTCCCGGGAGCGGAACGTGGTAGCCCGGGTTGGACAGGAAGCGAGAGCCGATAGTGATCGATCACCGCCCGGGCGAGGCCGTCCTTCGATAGCGATTGAACTGTCATCGCAACAGGCAGGCCAAGGAATAGTCCAGGCGCGTCAGCGGCCGAGACCAGGCTATGGATGGGGGTGCCGCCCACGGACCCGGTTGGGATGACGTCAATCGTCTGGGGGCCGTGCGTTGGGTCGAGCGCAATCCGCACCTGGTAGCGGCCGTGGGGGTCATAGGTTCCGAGGTTGTTGATCGCTTTCCATGCGCCGTTTAGCTGGAGCTGGCCGCTCAGCGTATGGTCTGGGGCTGCCCCGAATCGGAGCAGGTAGCCGGTCGCCTGTCGCGCACTCCAGAGGTGGATCTCCAGCGGGTCGCTGCTGCCACCGTCGGCCTCGATGCGCACATCGAACACGGCAGCAAAGCGCAGCGAGGTGGCGAGGAGATGCACGGTCGGTTCCGATCCCGGTCCGGCCGTCAGGCGCAGGCTAGACCTGCTGAGCGAGACCTGCCCGGCGGTTGGTGTACCGAGCACACCGGTCCAGAGCAGGTTGGGATCAAAGCCATCGTGCGTCACATCACCGGTCGCCCGGGGCCAGGCGACAAGGCTGAGCGCGACCCATCCCAGGATGAACGCGGCCACGACCGCCGGAAGCCAACGCCCCCAGGAACGGTACCGGCTCACGGTCGCGCGAGCACTTTCCTCGCCCGATCCACCTGGCGCCCCGCCCGCAGGATGCGAAGCCAGCCCAGTGGCGATTGAAAGAGGGCGAACGCCTCACATCGGAGCGCTTCACGATCGGGCACGAGGCGGCTTGCCTGGATCCTCCGTCTCCGCCGCCAAACGGTACGGGCGCTAACGCCGGTCTCGATCAATGCAGCAGCCGTAGCCAGAAGGTAGTTGATGTTGCGAAGGGCCACGGCCATGGCCGCGCCCTTCAGCAGGGCAAAAACGGCATAAGCCGGCACACTATGGAGGACGTTGGGCGTCGAGAGGCATCCGATGTTAACGATCAGCTGATTTCGCGTCACCATCCTGACTTTCCGCGGACTGAAGATGCCCCAGGAGGCGGAATGGTGATGGTGCACGACCGAGGGCAGCACGGTCCGGATCTTGTAGCCAAGCAGCCGGGCGCGCCAGGAGAGATCAATATCCTCGCCGTACGCGAAGAAGTACTCTTCGAACCCACCCAGTCGTTCGAAGAGCTCACGCCGGATCGCCATAGCCGCACCGGACGCAAAGAAGGCGTCCACGTACGGTCGCCCCCGGTAGCTGGCGGCCGGCTGACCATAGCCGAGGTCCATGCCTCCGGTCCAGAGCGTAAAGGCGCCGCCCACGGAATTGACGATCTGGGTGCCGTAAAAGAGCTGCATGCTGCCGCTGATGCCAACCGTCGGTTGCTGGCGCAGGGTTTCGATCAGCGGCACGAGCCACCCCTGCTCAACGACGGTGTCGTTGTTCAGGAAGACCAGGAACTGGCCTTTGACCTCTGGAACCGCGGCGTTGTACCCGCGGCTGAACCCGAGGTTCGTCCCATGCGGGACGACCCGGACGCCGGGGAACTGGCGGGCGATTTCGAGCGAGGCGTCGCTGCTGCCGTTGTCGACCACGACGACTTCCACGTGAGGGCAGGCGTCGCGCACCACGCTCGCAAGGCAGGGCCCGAGAAACCGCTCGCCATTCCAGTTGAGGACCAGGACGGACACCAGCTGCCCGTCCCAATCCGTTGCGTGGGAGCAGGTCATAGAGACGTGCCCATGATACGGGTGACCTGCCACGGGTTCGGCAACGGTTGCGGCTACTTCGTCAGGAGCAAGTTGTAGACGGCTTGACCGGCCGGGAGCACACCATCCGAGATTGGCCGCAGGCGGTCCTCGATTACTTGACTTCGGCGAAAACCGAGGTCGTCCAGCAGGCTCGACAGCGTGGCTCGACTCACCCCGGCACGCACCATCGCCCTCGGATTGAACTCCATTATCAGCTGGAGCTCCGGATTCCTCTGACTCGTTTGCTTCATCCCATCCAGGGCGGCCAGCTCGCTGCCCTCGATGTTCATCCGAATCAGGTGGATGCGGGGCCAGCCGAGCCGGCTGAAAACGTGGTCGAGGCTCACCGCCTCGACCGAGCCGGCGGCACGCGGGTCCGGCAGGTCAGTCACAAAGCTCTCCGGTCCCAGCGGATCTGCCACGAGCTGCATCGTCCGAACCTGGCTCGATATCGCCTGCTCGGCTGACACGACATTCTGGAAACCATTGAGCTGGATGTTTCGGCGCAGGTAGACATATGAGGAGGGGTTGGGTTCAAAGCAATAGACCCGCCCGGCGGCCCCTACCGCCTGAGCCGCGATCACCGTGAAGTAGCCGACGTACGCGCCGATATCCACTGCGCTCATCCCGGGACGGAGCAGGCTCGAAAGCAGGCGGGTGAGCTCGGGTTGAAACAGTCCGGCCGAAACCGTCCGAGCGTCCCGGTATCTCGGTGGGAGAACCAGGCTCGCACCGGACGGGAGTCGAACCAGCGTTTCCTGGTCGGAAACCGGTAGCAGTCTGGCGGCGACCTTCCACAAGACGGGCTCGAGTACGCCGGCAACCCCGACCCGCCGGCTCAGCCGAAACACGCGGACGCCGGCCTGCCAGGCCCAGCCAAAAAGGGTTTCTCGAAACTGGGCGATTCGAGTCAATGGGTTCTTAGCCTAACTCTGCGGGGGACGCGATGCTAGCCGACTGCGCTCATTGTTTTGTCGACGATGTAGGCCGCGAGGGTCAGGCAGGCGGTGGCCGCCGGTGACGGGGCATTCCGAACGTGCAGGGCCGTCCCCATGCTATTCAGCACGAAATCGTCCACCATCGCGCCCTCAGCCGAGACGGCCTGCGCGCGGACCCCGGAGGGGCCGGCAACGATGTCATCCGGTTGGAGGTCCGGGACGAAGCGCCGCAGTTCGTTCAATAAGGCGCCGCGCTGAACCACACGATATGTCTCGCTTACCGCCGTCCGCCAATAGCGGCGAGCCATCCGCGCAAATCCGGGCGCGCTCAGAATGCCGAGGGCTTCACGAAATCGTATGTCGGACCATCGGTAACCCTCTACGGCAAGGGCCAGCGTCGCGTTCGGTCCGAGCCAGACCTCGCCGTCCATCCGCGGCGTGAAATGGACACCCAGGAAGGGGAAGCCCGGATCCGGAACGGGATAGATGAGACCTCGAACGAGCGGCACGGGGCCGGTGCGGAGCCTCCAGTACTGGCCGCGGAACGGAATGATGCGGGGCGCCCGGGGAGCTCCGGTCATGGCCGCCACCAGGTCGGCGTGCAGGCCGGCGCAGCTGATCACGGCACGCGCCCGGACTTCCCCCGCGCTCGTTCCAATGTGCCAAACGCCATCGCGCGGCGTGATCGCGCCCACCCGGCTGTTCGTCAGAATGTGGCCCCCGGCAGCCCCGACATCGGTGGCCAGGGCCTCGGCCACCTGGTGGAAATCGACGATCGCCGTGGACGGCGAATAGATGGCCTGCAGCCCGGCGGCGTGCGGTTCATGCTCGCGGATGCCCTCCGGGCCGAGCATCTCGAGGTCAGGGACGCCATTTGCGCGGCCGCGGCGAAAGAGTTCTGCGAGACCAGGCAATTCGGACGGCTTGGTGGCGATGATGAGCTTGCCCGTCCGACGGTACGGGACCCCGTGCTCGTCACAGAACGTCGTCAGCCGCCGCGCGCCCTCGACGCACAGACGCGCCTTGAGCGAGCCTGGCGCGTAATAGATGCCCGAATGGATGACGCCGCTGTTGTGACCAGTCTGATGGGCGGCAACGATGCAGGCCGGGGCGTCGCAGCAAGATCTCGCGGGCGGTCGCCAGGCCGAGGATTCCGGCGCCGACGATCGCCACGTCGGTCATTCGGTTATCTGGTAAGTCCAGCTACCACCAGCAAGCGTCGATGCTCCGGATCATGCTCCACCGTGTCAAACGCGACCAGCTCGAGCCGACTCCTGGCAAGCATGTCGGTAACTTGCTCGCGGGAGTAGCGGCGGATGTAGGTGATGCGATCCCGCTCAAAAAACCGGGATTGTCCTTCCAGGAGATCGAAGAAAAAACGCGCGTTGGGCCGGGCAAACCTTACAAGGTT
>VBHC01000135.1 GCA_005889535.1 Chloroflexota bacterium | reverse complement strand
TAAACGACCTGTTGGGGGCCACCTTCAGTGCCGAGGCTGCCCTGTTGGGATTGGTCGACTTGCCGATTGGCGTTTCCCTCCTGGCGCTAGCGGAGCGCCCTGCCGTCTAAGCCCGCGGCCCATTGAAGCCATGAACCGGGGTCGCCTGCCTTTCCCGACGTTCGACCTTCGGCAACCCCACGCGCACCGAGCCCTGGTTGGGGCACTGGCCGTTGTTCTCGTCCTGTTCGGTTTCGACGTCATCCAGTACGCCACCCTGGTAATCAAGACGCCCTGGCAACTCGACTTCTCCGACTTCTACTTTGCCGCTCGTACGGGCCTGACCCATGGCTGGGGTCAGATGTACAACACCGCCCTATCCATGCCGGCGCTGTACGCGGCGACCGGTAACTGGTTTCCCTTTCAGCACACACCAGTATTCGCGTGGCTGCTGGCTCCGCTTAGCCTGCTTCCGTACCCGATCGCGCTCACCGTCTGGGAAGGCTTCCTGATTGGATGTTTTCTCCTCTGCTGGCGTCTCCTGGCCCCTGGCTCCGCAGGTCGTCGTCTCATACTTTTAGCCGCCGGCCTTGCCCTCTACCCGGTTGCCCTTGGGCTGGCCCTTGGACAGCCCACCTTTGTCGTCTTGGCCGGCGTGAGTCTCAGCTGCTGGCTCCTGCACCGTGACCGGCCGCTGCTGGCGGCTGCCGCGTTGGCCCTCATTGCCGTGAAACCGCAGGCAAGCTTCCTGGTACCCGTCGCACTCCTCTTCGCCGGGCGGGTCCGGGTTTTCGCCTACTGGACGCTTTTCACCATGGCCCTCGCGGGCCTGTCCGTCCTCGCCCTGGGGTTTCAAGGCCTCCATGACTGGCAGCACGCCATCGCCATTGCGTACCAGCTGCCTGGGATTCGATTCAATAGCGCCGGCTCGGTGATCGGGGCCGGCCCACTCGCCACAGCCGTAAACGTCACGGCGGCGGGCGTCGCGCTCCTGATCGCCCGGCTCGCGGCTCGCGAAGGCAGCGAACTCCCTATTGCGGCGGGGCTGTCCGGGTCGGTGCTGGCGACGCCCTATCTCAGCGTGCACGATCTCTCCGCCCTCCTGATCGCTGCATGGCTGATTCTTCGACTCGATCCGCCCGGATGGCTCAAGGCGTTGATGGTCGTGGCTTACCTACCCTTCTTCTTTGCGAACGCCCTTTTCATGCACGGTCCATTCCTACTCCTCGAGTGTGCCTGGCTCGTCGCCCTGCTGGCCTTCGCCATTAACCGGCGGCACGGCGGCGCGCTGGCGGCCGCGAGGCGCACCGACATCGCGGCGTAATGGGAGCCGTCCTCGGAAAGAAGCTCGTCCGCCTCGTCGTTGAAGCGAGTGGATGCCGAGCCTATCAGTCATCGTCCCTTGCTACAACGAGCAGGGCTCCATCGGGCCCTTTGTCCGTGAGCTCGCCGCCCAGGCCGGATTCTTCTCCCGCTTCGAGATCATCGTGGTCGATGATGCGAGTCGGGATGGCTCCCCCGACATCATCCACGGGCTGGCCGCCGACCTTCCCCTCCGCGTCATCACGCATCCAAAAAACCTCGGGCTGGGCGCCGCGGTCCGCACCGGCTTCAATGCGGCCACGCTGGAGTGGGTTACCTATCTGCCGGGGGACGGCCAGGTGCCGGCGGGGGAAGTCCGCAAATTCTTGCCTTACATGGCGGCCTACGACCTGATCATCACCCGGCGAGGCGCACGCCCCGGCTACACGGCCTACCGGCGCCTGGCCTCGACGGTGTACACCGCCTGGGTTTCGGCGGCCTTTGGGCTGCGTGTCCGGGACTTCAACTGGGTCCAAACCTGGCGGCGCTCACTCTGGCTCCGCGAGCCCAGCGTGTCCGACAGCGTCTTCTTCTGTGCCGAGTTCCTGGTCCGATGCCGGTCTGCGCAGCCTCGGATGGTCGAGATCGAGATCGGCTACCTGCCCCGCCGCGCCGGGCGGGCGAAGAATGGCTCGCCGCGGGCCGCGCTCAAGGCCGCCTGGCACATCATCCGCTTCTTCTTTGAGGAGGGGAGCGCCGGTCGCTGGCATTTGCTTCACCCCATCGCGCCCGACCGACCAGAGCAGCTACCGCGGACCCGCGCGGCGTAGCCGAGTAACAGGCGTTCCCGCTAGGGGAGCCAGATCTCGGAGGCGGACTGCACGTCGGTGATCCACCATCTGCCGTCGATGTCGACCAGGGTGTAGTGGTAATAGCCGAGAAAGCGGTGGGTGGTGCGGCGGCCGAGCCCAACGCCCTTCTCGGCGTCGGGCACCAACCGGTAGATCCACTCCTCCTTGGTCGTCACATTGACGTTTTGCGGGCTTGCCTCGAGCCCATACGCCGACAGCTCGACCTTGCCGATCTGGAGGTAGGCGGTGTATGAGACGTCGAGCACCTCGCAGGTGATGTCCAGCCGGGCCGCCGGGAACGACTCGAAGTCACCGGACAGGTCATGCGCCACCTGGGAGAGCATCGGCTCCAGGTAAACCTCGCGCAGCACGTCGGCGTCTCGGTTGTTGTAGGCCTGCTGATTGAGCTTGATCGAGCGCAGGACCGTGTCCTTGATCGCCGACACATTGAACGCCGTCTCCCGCTGCACGTGTAGAGAGTAGCAAAGGGCGGAATCGCATCCCTACGGATTCGGGAGGGCGACGGTTGCGTAAACCTTTGTAAAGCGCACCACCAAAGCCCGAAGGTGGCGCAGCGTAGTGCGAAGCAATGCCCTCGATCCCCGTCAAATCAATGCGCGCACCGCAGGAAAGAGCACGTCGTGAAAAAACTGCATCCCGTCAGCTCCCGCAACCGGTTCAACTGGCGCCTCTGGTTTGCCCTGGGCGCGGTGACCGAGCTCTTCCTTATCTATGTGGCCCGCTGGTGGGCGCCATCGCCGGTTACTTACTTCCTGGCGGTGCTCTTCCTGCCGGTGATGGTCCTCACCGGATTCTGGAGCTTCAAGTACTTCCGGGTCGTCCAGCTGAACCTCGAGCTGTCGCGGCGGGCGGACCAGAATCTCCAGGAGTTGAGCCACTTCTTCGAGACCGCGACCGCGGTCTCCAACCTCACCAAGCTTGGTGAAGACCTCGGCACCCTGACCACCAAGCTGGCCGAACTGCTCGATGTCGAGATGTGCGGCCTGTTCCTCTACCAGCAGGGGCTCGAGGCCTTGATCGCGCCGGCGGCCCCGTCCGGGATGCGGGAAAGCCGCCTGTTCAACCAGATGCGCCTCAACCAGCTCCGGTTCGGCGCCAATGCCTCCACCCTGATCGGCCGGGTGTTCGTGACCCAGCAGCCCACCATCATCGGGGATTGCCTCCACGACCTCGAAGCTGGCCAGTTGCTCCCGCAAACCTTTGGCTATCGGGATCTCCTGCTCGTGCCGCTGGGATCGGGTGGCCGCCCGCTCGGTGTGCTGATGCTGGCCAACAAGCGGCACGGCACCTTCAGCGGCAACTACGACGTCAAGCTCTCCGCGTCGCTGGGGGCGGAGGTGGCGGTCTCCCTCGAGAACACCTTCCTTTTCGAACAGACCCGGCAGCAGGCGCTGCGCCTGGACGCCTCGATGGAGATGCTGCGGCAGGTGTCACAGGCGCTCACCGCCACGACGGTCGGCCCGACCGCCCTGCTGGAGGGCGTCGCCCATGCCGTGATCGGCGTCTCGGGTGCGGCCTCCTGCCTGATCACGCTCACCACCGGTGGCGCACCGGCCGACCAGGTGATCGAGGTGGGGGAGGGGATGGACCCGAGCGCCCACGGCAAGCCCCTGACCCACGTCTCCCCGGGGCTGGTCACCCAGGTCGTGATCGAGCGCCGACCGGTGTTCTCGGAAGACATCCAGCTCGACGGCCGCTTTCCCCTCGACGCGCTCGCGCAGCAATACGGCTGGCGGGCCGCCCTCGGGCTGCCGATGTTTCTCGAGCGCGAGTTCGTCGGCACGGTGTCGGTCTATTTCCACGAGCTGCGGGCCTTCGATCCCACCCTGATGCAGGTGCTGCAGATCCTCGCCAACCAGGCGGCGGTTGCGCTCGACAATGCCCGGCGCTTCCAGCGCGAGCGCCAGACCATCGAGATGCTGCAGCGCGCCAACCTCGAATTGCAGGAAGCGGACCGGATGAAGTCCGAATTCCTGACCAACATGTCGCACGAGCTGCGCACGCCGTTGAACGCCATCATCGGTTTCTCGGAGATCATCCGCACCACCCCGGAGCTGTCCGAGGACGAGCGCGGCGAATTCGCGGAGACGATTCACAACAGCGGACGCCGGCTCTTGAAACTGATCAACGACATCCTGGAGCTGACCCACATCCAGGCGGGCCGGCTCGAGTTGCATCCCGCGCCCTGTCTTGTCGCCGAGGCGGTGGATGCCGCCCTCTCCGAGAACGCCGCTGCCGCCACCCAGAAGGAGCTCACCGTAACCTCGCAAGTCGACCGCACCATGCAGGTCGTCTTCGATCCACGCAGCCTCCGGCACGTCGTCCACAACCTGGTCAACAACGCGATCAAGTTCACCCCGCACCACGGCAGTGTCATCATCAGCGCGGTCGACACCGAGCCCGGCACGGTGGTGGAAGTGCGCGACACCGGCATCGGCATCAAGCTCGAGGACCAACCGCGCCTCTTCGAGGAGTTCCGTCAGGTCGATGGCTCGACCTCGCGAGGCTATGAGGGCGTCGGCCTCGGCCTGGCGCTCTCGAAGCGGCTGGTCGAGCTGCAGGGCGGACAGATCTGGGTGGAGAGCACGCCTGGAAAAGGCAGCGCCTTTCGCTTCTTGATCCGGCGGCTTCCACTGCTCGCCCACCCCGCCAGCGAGCAAGGAGCCGTGCGGGGACCGCTACCGAGGGTGGCATGACGGAACAGGCCGGCACCCGGCGGATCCTGATCGCCGACGACGATCCTGAACGCCTCAAGGCGCTCGTCGAGCGGCTGCAGCGCGAGGGCTTCAGCGTGCTGACCGCCCAGGATGGCCTGGAGGCGCTCGATCGGGCCCGCGAGGAGTTGCCCGACGCGATCATCCTCAACCTGCTGCTCCGGCGGATCGACGGGTTGCGGGTCTGCGAGATCTTGAAAAGCAACCCGGCGACGACGAATATCCCAGTGCTGCTGACGGCCGGCGTTCATGTCGACGCCGACGAGGGTCAGCGGGCGCTCGCGGCGGGCGCCGACCGGTTTCTCAGCGATCTTGGCCCCCTGTCGACCGGGTCGGGACGTGAACTGGGCGCCGGCCAGGACCTGGTGCAAGCAGTGCGGATGCTGCTGGGATCGGAGACCGAGCTGGAGCAGCGGCCGGTCCTGCTGGCCATCGACGATGACCCCGACAACCGCGCCTTCCTGACCAAGGCCGTCTCGAGGCAGGGCTTCGAGGTGGTGACGGCGCCGAACGCCACCCAGGCCCGCCGGCAGCTGGACGGCCGCCGGCCGGCCCTGATCTTCCTCGACGTCCAGATGCCGGAGGAGAGCGGGCTCACCCTGCTTCCCCAGATGCTGCGCGACTTTCCCGAGTCGGTGGTGGTCATGATGACCGCCTATGGCTCGGAGCAGGTTGCGGCGGAAGCCCTGCGCGGTGGTGCGGACGACTACATCGCCAAGCCGATCGACCTGCAGCGGCTGCGCGAGCTGCTCGAGCGCAACCTTGAGAAGCAGCGCCTGCGCGCGGAACGGCAGAGCCTGGTCGCCCGGCTCAAGGACTCCAATCGATACCTGATGCGCCAGCACTCGGCCTTGCGCCGGGCGGATGAAGAGATTCTCCAGGTCAACCGTCAGCTCGAGCAGTCCAACCGGTACAAGTCGGAATTCCTGGCCAATATGTCGCACGAGCTGCGGACGCCCTTGAATGCGATTCTCGGATTCAGCGAGATCCTGCTCGACCTGACCATGAACCTGACGGCCGGCGAACGCACTGAATTTCTGCGCAACATCCATAGCAGCGGTCAGCACCTGCTCGGGCTGATCAACGACATCCTGGACCTGGCCAAGATCGAGGCGGGCAAGATGGAGCTGCACGCGGAAGAGATGTCCGTCAAGGAGGCGATCCAGGAAGTCACCGGGATTTTGGACCCGATGGCCCGTCAGCAAGGGTTGCAGGTGACGACGGTTGGCGCGGTCGAAGCCGGGGTGATCAAGGCGGACCGCAGCAAGTTCAAGCAAGTGCTCTACAACCTGCTGTCCAACGCCGTGAAGTTCACACCGCCGCCCGGCCAGATCACCCTGACGGTAAAGGACTCGCGTGAGCAGTTGACGATCTCGGTGCAGGACACCGGCATCGGGATGAAGCCGGCAGACCTGCCCAAGCTGTTCCGCGAGTTCGAACAGATCGACGGCTCGTACACCCGCCGCTATCAAGGCACCGGCCTGGGCCTCGCCCTCTGCCGCCGCTTCGTGCAGATGCACGGTGGCAGGATCTGGGCGGAGAGCCATTTCGGGAAGGGCTCGACCTTCACCTTCACGATCCCGCGGGAACTTCGTCCGGCTGCCGAGCTGCCGGCGGACGAGGGGTTGCAGCCGGTCGAGACCATGGAGTTGCCTCTCGCGCTGGTGGTCGAAGACGATCCAGCGAGCAGCCAGCGGATGACGGCCGAGATCCAGGGCGTTGGCTTCCGCGTCGCGCATGCCCAGGACGGGGATGAGGCCGTCCGCAAGGCGATGGAAATCCTCCCGGACCTGGTGGTGATGGAGACCGTGCTGCCGGTTAAGGACGGGTGGCAGGTCCTGCAGGAATTGCGGGCGCGGGCGGCCACCGCCGACGTCCCCGTACTCGTCTGCTCGGTCACGAAAAACCAGCATTTGATGACCGAGTACGGCGTGGTGGGCTACGTCGCCAAGCCCTGGGAGACGCGCACCATGCAGGACGAGCTGCGCCGTATTGGGCAGGGGATCAAGGCACGGCGCGACCGGGTCCGGGTCTTGTTAGTCCATCGGGACCGGCGGGCGCTGGCCACGCTGGCCGCCGACCTGGTGGAGGAGGGCTTCGAGGTGTTCCGCGCGCCCGGTCTGCAGGAGGCCCTGGAAAAAGCCCGGGCCGCGGCCCCGGACGTGGTCGTCCTCGCACCCCCCGAGCCCGAATGGGTGCTGGGCCTCCGGGGACTGCCCGGCCAGCCGGCCTTGCTGGCCCTGGGCGAAGTTTCACCGAGGGTGCCAGCGACGGCATGGAGCGCCGTTATACCATCTGGCCTCTCCCAGCCAGATGCCGTATTGCACGCCATCAAGGGCCTGGATGTCGTTCAGAGGCGAAGGAGGACAGGGCGTGACCGCCGGCAAGGTTCTGATCGTCGAAGATAATCCGGTCAATCTCCGGCTGGCCCAGTTTCTCCTGGAGAAGAAGGGCTTTACCGTGCGCAAGGCAGGCAGCGGCGCCGAGTGCCTGGCCGAGATGACCCGCGAACTGCCCGACATCGTCCTGATGGACATCCAGCTTCCCGGTGAGGATGGGCTGGCCGTCACCCGCAAGATCCGCTCCGACGCCCGGATGGCCGGCGTCGTCGTGGTGGCTCTGACGGCACACGCCATGGCCGGGGATCGGGAGAAGATCCTGGGCGCCGGCTGCGACGGCTACATCCCCAAACCCGTCGACCCTCAGGGTCTGCCCGGAGAGGTTGCCCGCTACCTTCAGCAGGGGCGGTTGAAGACGGCCTAATGAGCGAGCAGCCGTCAAAGCCCGGCCGGGCCAGTGAGTCTGCATCGAAGTCCAGCCGGCCCTATACCGACATCCTGCAACTCAACCAGGAACTCGTTCAGAATCTTCAGGGCCTGGTCGACGAACACGAGGCGCGCAAGAAGGAAGTGGATGAGCTCCGCTTCGCCCACGATCAGGCCCAGGCCGAGATTGCCCGCCTCCAGGAGGAGTTGCGCCACGCCAACCAGCGCGACTCCGAGCGGCACGAGCAGCTGCGCCAGCTCGAGCAGGAGCGGGTGGATCAACTCGGTGCGATGAGCGCTCACCTCGACGCCCTGCGGTCCGCGGTCGACCGCTACCTGCAGCAGGGTCGGAAGGCGGCCTGATGCCAGAAACGCCGAAGCCGAAATCCTTCGCCGACATCCTGCAGCAAAACCAGGATTTCATCGCGCATCTGCAGGTTCTGCAAGAGGACGTCGGCGTCCAGCTGGAGGAAAAAGAGAAAGAGCTCGCCCTGGCCAAACGCCAGCTGGCGGAAAAGCAGCAGGAGCTCGATGAGATGCAGAACGCCCAGCTGCAGTGGGCCATGGATCGCCAGTCGCTGCTCGATCAGCACGAATCGTTGAAGCAGGGCCAGACGGACCTGCAGCAGAGCCACGACCAGGCAAAGGTTGAGCTCGCTCGGCTCAAGGATGACATTGCCCGTGCCAAGACCCGCGATGAGGAACGGCGCGGCCAGCTCCGCCAGCTCGAGCAGGAGCGGATCCAGCTGGCGCAGAAGTCTGAAGTGGACCAAAAGAAGATCCGGGCGGATCTCAAGGCCGCCCAGGACGACCTCGACAGCCTGCAATCGGCGCAGCTCCAATGGGCGATGGATCGGGAGACTCTGCTCAAGGACCGCGATACCGCGGTGAGCAAGCAGGCGCAGCTGGAACAGGAATGGCAGAAAGCCCGCGCCGAGCTGACCAAGGACAAGGCGCGGCTGACCGATACCACGGCGCAACTGCAGCAACAGCTCAAAGCCGCGCAGGCCGAGCTCGAGCCACTGAAGGCGGCGCGCGACAAGTGGCAGGCCGAGCGGCAGCGGCTGGTAGCGGATGTCGCCCGATTGGAGCAGGGATCACAAGCGTCCGAGGCGCAGTTCAAAGCCGATCGCAAACTGCTCCAGGGGCAGCTCGATGAGGCGCGCAAGAAGGGGGCCGATCTAGACAAGGCCGAGGCCGAGTTTGGCCGAATCAGTGATGAGCGCTCGGCCCTGCTGACCAAGGTCAAGGCGTTGGAGAAAGACTGGCAGAGCCGCGAAGCCTCCATCGCGGAAGAGAAGGCCGCGCTCAGGAAGCAGGTCGGGGACGCCGTGGCGAAACTGGCCGCCATGCAGCAGGACTACGAGAAGGTCAAGGCGCTGCACGCCGACCTGGCTGGCGAGACCGGACGCAAGGCAGAACAATGGACGGCACGCGAGCAGCGGCTGACGTCGGAGAAGAACCAGCTCAAGGTCGACCTGGAGCGAGTGCAGGCTCAGCTCTCCGACATGATGTCGCAGTCCAACGACCTCCAGACCCAGCGCGCCAGCCAGTCGAAGGAGTTGGAACAGGCCTGGCTGCGGGAAAAGGCATCCCTCAAGGCCCAGCTCGACGAGTCGCGCAAGGCTGCCGGCAGCGGGCCACCGTCGAGCCAGGTGCTCGCCCGCTACGAGGCGGAGAAACGGGCGATGCAGGCCCAACTGGACAGCCTGAGAACCGAGCTGACGGCCAGCGGCAAGAACAAGGATGCAGCGCCGGCGCTGGTCCAGGCGAAGCGCGACTTCGAGGCGAAGTTCCGCGTCATCTACGACCAGAGCCACGATCTCAACTCGCCCCTCAATGCCATCAACGGGTTTTCCGAGATCCTGCTCGACGAAAAAGGCAACAAGACGACCCCCGAGGAGCGCCGGGAATTCGTCGCCCACATCAACGAGAGCGCCAAGCGGCTGGGCGAGCACATCCGGGAGCTGATCGAGTTCGCCAAGCAAGAGGCGGGCATCCAGGAGCGCCCGGTGCAGATGATGCCGCCGGTGGGCACCGGTAGCAAGCCACCAGTCATCCTGGTCGCCGACAACGATCCCGCTGTCAAGGAACGGATCGAGCCGTTCCTCAGCCACGCCGGCTACGAGGTGGTAATTGCCGCGAGCGCCCAGGAGGCGCTGCGCAAGGCGGTGCAGCTGCAGCCCCTCGCCGTCCTGATCGACACCCAGCTGCCGCCGAACGGCGGGAGTGGACTGGTCTACGACCTGCGCCGGGAATCGAAGACCAAGGACATCCCGATCGTGCTGACCTCGAAAGTCAACAAGGAATCGTTGCCGTTCGACATCGGTCAGGCGGACTTCCTAACCAAGCCCATCGACCGCCAGCAGCTGCTGCAGATGATGGTCAAGTTCGACCTGCTGGCCGACGGGAAGCGGGGCAAGAAGACGCCGTCCTCGATCCTGATCGTCGACGACGACCCGCAGAACATCCGCCTGGTCAAGGCCATGCTCAAGCCCTTCAACATGGAGGTCATGGTTGCCGACGGCGGCAAGGCCGGCCTCGAACTGGCGCTGAAGAAGAAGCCGGACCTGATCATCCTCGACCTGATGATGCCCGACGTCGATGGCTTCGAGGTCGTCTCGAAGCTACGCGAGGACCCGGCCGGCAGCCAGATCCCCATCCTTATCTATACAGCGAAAAACATCACGAGCGAGGACCGCGAGCGGCTACAGGGCAACATCCAGACGATCATCCAGAAGGGAGACTTCGGCAAGGACCGGTTCCTGGAGATGATCAACAACCTTCAAACCAGCCAAGCGGCCTAAGGAACGAGGGCGCGGGTGACGGCCCTCGACCGCCAGTTCGTCCGGCTCCGCTTCGCCGCACTGGTCATTCCTTTTGGCTTGCTGCTCTGGCTGCCCTCAGCCTCGGTGCCGGTCACCATCGTCCTGGCGGGCTTGATGGCCGCCTACAACGGGGTGGTGGCGCTGGCCATCCGGAAGAGGGGGGTCCCGCGTTTCACGCGGCCAATGGCGGTGCTCTTGCTCATCCTCGACCACCTGGTCGTCAGCGGCTGGATCCTGCTCTTTGCGACCCCGTCGTCGAGCGTGCCGTACTTGCTCTTCGCCCTGGTCGCCGCGGAGGCCGTCTTCCGCTTCGACCTTTGGGGCGGGATTGGCACCAGCCTGTTCTTCACCAGCGGCATCATCCTGTTCCAGACCAGCGACCTGGGCCTGGCCATCTCGGTGCGCGATTCGATCCTTCGAGCGATCCCGACGGTCGCGGTAATCACCGGCCTCGGCGCGGCCGTGCGCGCCATGAATCGCGAGATCGGTGGCACCCGCCGCCGCCTGGACCAGACGGAGCAGCTCCGTAAAGTCCTGGGCGAGCTGGTCGGGCAGCTCGACGTCCCCCGCATGCTCAACACCGTGATCCGCTGCGGCATGGAGCTGCTGCAGATGGATTCGGGCGCCGTGGTTCTGCTCGACGAGGATCGCGGCGTCTTTACCATGCGCGCCGCGGTCCACCTACCGGAGGCGGTGGAAGGCACTCCTGTCTCCGCGGGCGACGGCATCGTCGGCCGGGTGGTGCGGGAGCGGCGCCTCGTCATGCTCACCGAGCCGCCACTGTTCGACCTCGCTCCGCTCAACGTGGACCGTTACGCGCGAGTCTTCGGAACGCCCGTGGTCCTCGAGGGCAAGGTCTTCGGAGTGCTCCATCTCCAGACCGGCGATGATCAGCGCCGCCTCACCCGATGGGAAGAAGAAGCGCTGGAAGTGCTCGCCCAGCAGCTGGCCGTCGCGCTGCGAAACGTCCACCTGTTCGACGAGACCGAGAAGCGCGCCCGCCGGCTGGAGCTGCTCAACCAATCCATCGACCAGATGAACCAGAAGCTTTTCGAGCCCGAGCTGCTGGATATCGTCGCCACCGCGCTGACGGGCAACCTGGGCTTCGCCGCGGCCCAAGTGTGGCTGCTCGAGCCGAGCGATGGCGCCCTCTGGCGGCGCGCCAGCCACCACATCACCAAGAATTCACCGCCGGTGCCCGGCCGCGTCGAGCGTGGCATGAGCGAGATCGGTCAGGTGGCGGAGCTTCGGGTGCCCATCGTGACGAACGACCCTGCGAATCACCGGCAGGTGGGGCTGAGCCCGTGGATGTCCGAGGAGGGCATCCAGGCCTTCGCTGGCTTTCCCATGGTGGTGGGGGACCAGCTCCTCGGCGTGCTGGCCGTATATCATCGCCGGCCGCTGGATCGCAACACGATCGAGCTGCTCACCCTGTTTGCGCAGCATGCAGCGACCGCCATTCAGGAGGCCCACCTCTTCCACCTGGCGACCGAGCAGACGGCGCGATTGGGGGCCGTAAACAGTGAGCTGCAACGCGCGAACCAGCACAAGGGCGAGTTCCTCGCCAACATGAGCCACGAGCTGCGAACGCCGCTGAACTCGATCCTCGGCTTCTCGCAACTGCTGCTTGAAGGTGACGGCGGGGTTTTGACCCGTGACCAGCGTCAGGACGTGGACATCATTGCCCAGAACGGACAGCACCTGCTGGCGCTGATCAATGACCTGCTTGACATCTCGAAGCTCGAGGCGGGCAAGGCGCAGCTGCACCGCGGCGAGGTCGAGGTCGAGCCGTTGATTTCCGAGTGTGTCGAAAGTGTCAGCTCGCTGGCCAAGACGAAGAAGCTGGAGCTCAGTACCTCCGTCTCTCCTGAGGTCGGGCGCGTCTTCGCCGACGGTCCGAAACTCAAGCAGGTGTTGTTGAACCTACTGGGCAACGCGATCAAATTCACCGAGTCCGGCAGCGTGCGGGTGACGGCGGAGCGTCAGGGCGCCGAGCTGCTGATCAGCGTGCGCGATACTGGCATCGGCGTCCCGGCGGATGACGTGGAGCGGATCTTCGAAAGCTTTCAGCAGGGCAACAGCGGCATCAGCGGCAAATACCAGGGAACCGGGCTCGGGCTGGCCATCTCGCAGCGACTGGTGGAGATGCACGGGGGTCGAATCTGGGTCAAGAGCGCGCCCGGACATGGGAGTACCTTCACCTTCACCATCCCGCAGCGCGCGCTGCCCGAGGCCATCGACCTGACCAGCGCCGCCTAAGATTCGAGTAGCTCTGGACGTGGCTCGCCGCTCCCGAAGCCTAGGGCAAACCGCATCGGCCAGAGATCCACCACTCCGTCGCATACCTTCCACGAACGCCCACTCGGCCCCGCCTCGCACAACCGCAGAAGAAGTCAGCGTGCTCAGGGCTCGATCTGACGTAGAGCTCGGTAGCGACAGGCCTGTCTCCCGACAGAACCAGCACGAAGGTGCTCGACGCTGTGTTCGTTACATCCCCGGCATGCGCCCGAGTGCGGTAGAAACGACATCGATCGCGGGACGGTTTCGGGAATTTCTCCGAAACTCGCAACTCGCTCTAGAACGTATCACGACACCGGCGGCCTATCTGCTGCTCTTCGGCGGTGGACAACTCGCGTGGCTCTGGTCGCAGCGGCTTCACTTTGGCGTTTGGGTGCCCGCCAGCGCCACCATTTGCTTCGTCGTCCTGCTGGTCTGGCAGCGGCTTGATGGCTGCTGGAGACAGAAGTACTGGCTGCTGCTCGTCCTGACTGGCATCATGACGATCGGTCCCATGGTGGGGGCGATCATCACGCGCGCGCATCTGGGGCTGACTTTCGAGTATGACGGACTCGCGAAGGACGAGGTGGCGATAGACCGCCTTCTTCACGGTCAGCAGATCTACGGCATCAGCTGGCAGGGTACCCAGGTCGACGGGTACTCGTACGTTTTTGGCGGCCTCGAGACCCGTCATTTCAATCACCTACCGCTAACGGTCCTAGTCGGTGTTCCGATTCGCCTGCTGACGGCCGCGGCCGGCATCCCGTTCGACTATCGAATGGTCTTGATATGTTTCATCGTTGTCGGCATCGCCGCGATCAGCTGGCTGCCTGCGACGTACCAGGCGCGGTTTATGGTGATCTGCGGACTGATGCTAAATCCGGCGCTGGCCACGATCGGCGTCACAGGCCACGACGACATCACGTACCTCGTCGCAGTCTTCGCCGGCCTCGCGCTACTCGCTCGGCGCCAAAAGGTGCTGGCGTGCCTGGCATTCGGCCTCAGCGCAGCGCTTAAACCGTTCGGCGCACTCGCCATCCCGCTTGCCTTGATCATCTTGTATCGTCAGTGGAAACAGTCCGCGATCTTCCCACGCCGTCAGGCCATTCTTTGCCTCGTCACGATTGCGGCTCCCTGCGCCCTGAGCATCGTTCCCTTTCTTGTCTGGAATCCAGGAGCCTTCTGGCGTGACGTGGTTCTCTTCACCAATGGCGGCATCTCGGACGCCTATCCCATATCGGGCTTCGGTCTGAGTGCGCTCCTCGTCGCTCTCGGCATTTTCCGTCCCATCGACTACTTTCCCTTTGGAGTCTTGCAATTGGCTGCTCTGGTGCCACTATTCTGGATCGCTTTACGCGCACTGCCAATCCGGCCGACCCTCGGTCGCTTTATTGGTTTTTACACGTCAGCCTTTTTCGCCTTCGCCTTCCTCGCGCGTTTCTTCGCCCACAACTATGTCGCCACGCTGGTCGCACTTGCATGCTGCGTTCTTCCCCTCGCTGGCATTCCGCTCCAATCTGGCGACTTGGCGCCAGCGCGACTCCATGAGACGGCCCTCGACGATTTGTCAGCGGCCTAGACGACTCTGATTTCGGCCAGGTGCCAAGAGAGGTACCAGCACTCCGCGGTCAACGCCATACGCAGCTACGGTAGTGCGAATGGCGAGTCATCCCCGGGGAATCTTGCTCCCATAGGCATCGGGTCGAGCAATCGAACGGTGGCGACGCGCCGAGCGTCCGTTAAGCGTCTGTACTTGTCCGGTTGGGGTCAGCCGAGCAACCCACTGATCAGTGCGATCGCGACCAGGACCATGACACCAGCGGCGGCGAACTGCAGCGGCCGTTGGGGGATCCATGCACCAAGCCGGTTTCCCAGCGCGACCGCGATCGCCGACACGGTCCACAGGGCGAGCGTGGCGGAGACGAAGATAACGACGGTCTGCTGATAACGCGCCTGCAAAGCCGCCGTGGCCAGCTGGGTGAGGTCTCCCCACTCGGCGACGAAGACGACAGTAAAGGCAGTCACAAACGGCTGTCGATGGCGGCGCTCCTCCCGCTCGAGTGCGCCCGGGTCATCCGATTCCGGCCGCTTCAGAAGATTTTGCCGAACCAGGAGCGTGGCCATCACGAGAAACAGGATCCCGGCCCCGATCCGGATCGGTTCTCGGGGCAGCAGGCTGAGCAATGAGCCTGCCGCCACGGCGACGGCACTCTGGATCACGAAGGCGGCCGCAGCCCCCAAAAAGATCGGCAGGGGGCGGTGACGGGTCGCCAGCACCAGCGCTGCCAGCGCCGTCTTGTCGGGAAGCTCGAGCAGAAAGATGACCGTGAAGACGGTAAGGCCCAGGCCCACTGCATGGGTCACGGGAGGAGTCTAATCGCGCAATAACGTTGGGCCGATCAGTGCAGCCAGAGCGGGAAGGAGAGGACGAAGACGAGCAGGCCGACTGCTAGCGTGCGCTTTGTCATCCCGCGAGGGCCATCGGCTCTTGGCCGGCCGGATAGTTGACCTTGGCGCCGAAGCGATAGCCGACCCCGCGCTTGGTCTGGATGTAGACCGGCTTGCTCGGATTGGGTTCGATCTTGCTGCGCAGCCGCGAGATGTGGACCCGCAGGCCTTCCTCGTACGCCTCTTCGTCGCCCGCCCAGGCCTTGGCGAGCAGGGTCTCGTTGGTGACGACCCGGCCCGCGTTGCGAACCAAAAGGAAGAGCAGTTTGGATTCGGTCGGCGTGAGCGTGACCTGCTGGCCTTTGACCCGAGCCCAGTGCTGCACGAAGTTGATCTGGAGATCCTGGTCGATGACGACCTCCGGCTGCTCGACGCCGGCGGACTCGCCGTAGCGGCGCAGCACGCGCTGCACGCGGGCGACCAGCTCTTCCTTCTCAAAGGGCTTGACGATGTAATCCTCGGCGTACATCTGAAGGCCTTCGACCTTGCTCTCCACCGCGGCGACGGCGCTGAGGATCACGATCGGGACGTCGAGATGGCTCTTGATCCGGCGGCAGAGCTCGAAGCCATCCATCTCGGGCATCATGAGGTCGACGACCACCAGGTGCGGAATGCCCTCGTGGAGTTTGCGCAGCGCCTCGGGCCCGCTGCCCGCCGTCATCACTTCATAGCCGGCGTGCTCCAGGATGCGCTTGAGGATCTCGCGCGCCATGGCATCGTCGTCGACGATCAGAATCCGGTACCGGTTGACGATGTTTAACCCCTCTCTTCCGGCCGCCTTCGCGCGCCGCGCTGCGGACCGGCCACCATGGATTTGGACCTGCTGCTGCTGGCTCAGGTCCGACTGGAGAGCCGGCAATGATATATGGCCCTCGTCATGCATTTCCTTACGATTCCTCTTTACGATGTGATGACTCTTGTCGCGTCAGGGTCACACCAGCAGGCGCACACCGGGTGACGATCCCCACCTTAGAGACGGCGGATTACGGCCGTCGTTACATGGTCGTGCCTGAGAGAAAAAAGAGGCGCGAGCGGTGCCCCTCGCGCCCCTATGCGGCAAGCCTAGAACCCCTGCTGGAGGGTGCGAATCGGTCGCACGGACCAATCGAGGGGGCTGAACGGCACAGGCCCCCACCCTGACCTCCCCGCAGGCGGGGGAGGGAATTGGTAGCGAGCGGGGGAGGGAGGCGGTAAAATCTCCTTCGCCCTCGCCCGGGTGGTGAAACTGGTAGACACGCAGCTTTGAGGGGGCTGTGAGCGCAAGCTTGTAAGGGTTCAAATCCCTTCCCGGGCAGAGCCTCTATCAGCGTGAGCCTCAGCAGCCTGTATTTGCGCCTTCGCTATCCGCGCCATCGATTTGGACCAGGGTTCCGCGGACCACTGCGGCTGCGAATCCGCGGCAGAGGCCGGGTCATCATCGGGCGCGATGTTTCCGTCAGCAATGCGTCGGGGCGGACCGCTTTGCTCACTTTTGGCCCGCAGGCCCGAATCGAGATCGGTGACCGGGTCGAAATCGACGGCGCCGGGCTGATGTCCGCCAGCACGATCGTGGTCGGAGATGACGCCATCCTCGGCCCCTGCCTGATCGTGGACACGGACTTTCACGCGATCGGCCGGTTAAGACGCCAGCCTGGAGAATCCGCGAGCCGGGGGCCGATTCGCATCGGTCGCCAGGCGTGGATCCAGGGCAAAGCCACCATCCTCAAGGGGGTAGCCATTGGGGATCGAGCTGTCATCCGCTGGGGATCGCTCGTCACCACGGATGTGGCTCCAGGTGCGGTCGTGATGGGGAACCCGGCGCTCGAGGTATCCGGGACTAGGCGCTGACGACGGCGCCCTGGATGTTGCAGTAGGTGTTCCGCACCTGGTTTCCAAGGACGATCAGCGTCACCAGCACGACGATGACGATCAAGCACATGATGAGGGAGTACTCGATCAGGGCCTGGCCATTCTCGCTATCACGCCAGCCTATGAGCATCCGGATGCGCGCAGCGAGCAGTGTGATCATCTTTCTTCCTCAGGCAACCGCGGTTGTAGCCCGAGTATGCGCCGTATAACGCGCTCAGGCCTTGCTTTCAGACGGGTCGTACCGCGATCGTGGCCGTTTCGTAACGGCTAGCGGGCGCTCGAACGCTGCACGAGATAGGTGACCACGGCCAGGTACTCCTCGGAATCCGCCGAACCCACCCAGCGCGTGTCGTCAGTGGTCCGCCCGAAGAGGGCGAAGAGCTCGCTCAGCGTCAGCTTCTCAGACATCTTGATACCTAGTTTGTACTTAACCTAACATGAAGAGTATCACAAGTGGCGCAGGTGGCGCCAGTGTCAGCGGGCGTTGTTCCGCTGAACTAGGTAAAGGACGACGGCCAGGTATTCTTGCGAATCTGCCGAAGCTACCCAGCGAGTATCCTCGGCCTGGCGGCCGAAAAGGCAGAACACGTCCGACATGGTGAGTCGCTGTGGCTCTTCCAGCATGGTCGTCACCGGGGCATCGTCCCGATGCAGGTGAAACGAGCGGCTGTGCGCGATCCTTTCACGCAGAGTGACGAGGGAGCCACGAGTTGGCAGAAGGGTGTCCACGAGATTAGGCACCTCAGCGCTGGGTACAATCCGGGCAGGTCAGATGTTGTTCTTTGACTGGCACTACCTCCTCTACGTGGCGCTGCCGATCATGGCGCTGAGCTTCGTCGCGAGTAGCTGGGTCAAGAGCACCTACCGGCGGTACTCGCAGGTTCGCAACTCGAGCGGGCTGTCCGGGGTCGACGTGGCCCGCCGGATTTTGACCGGCGCCGGCCTGAACGACGTGACGGTCCAGGTCATCGATGGGGAGCTGAGTGACAACTACGACCCGCGCACCAAGACGCTGAACCTCTCGAGGGAGGTCGCGACGGGCAACTCGGTCGCCGCGGAAGCGGTGGTCGCCCACGAGATCGGCCATGCCCAGCAGGATCGGCAGGGATACTTCGCGATGCGCTGGCGCTCCGATCTGGTCCCGGCGGCCAACCTGGGTTCGCAAGCTGGCCCATTCATCGTGATTGCCGGAATCTTGCTATCGGCTTTTACCAGAAGTACCATCGGCTTCTATGTGGCACTGGTCGGCCTCGCCCTGTTCGCGGCCGTCGTCGTCTTCCAGCTCGTCACCACGCCGGTCGAGTTGAACGCGAGCCGGCGGGCGCTGCGGCTGCTCGCCGACAGCGGTGTGATCTTTCCCGAGGAACAGGACGGAGCTCGCCGCATGCTGCGCGCTGCCGCCTTCACCTACTGGGTGGCGCTCTTTGCCGGCCTGCTGACCTTGCTCTACTACGCGTCCATCGTTTTCGGAAACCGCCGCAATAACTGAACGCCCGGCGTTCGCCACGACCGATCCGGCAGAGATCCGATCCCGGTTTACGGCAGTCGGGGAGGCCCCGTACCGCGCGGACCAGGCCCAGCAGTGGTTCTGGCAGAGGCTTGCTCCGTCCTTCAGCGCCATGCGAACGCTGCCGCAATCCGCTCGCCGCCAGCTGGACGAAGCCTATGCCTTCAGCACCGTCACCCCACATTTGGCGGATGGGCGGACGATCGAGACCGTGGTAATGCACTACGATGCCACCTCGCGGTCAAGGGCGCGCACCACCATCTGCGTTAGCTCGCAGGTCGGGTGCCCAATCGGCTGCAGTTTCTGCGCCACCGGACGATCCGGCTTCGACCGGAATCTCAGCGAGGCGGAGATCGTCGACCAATTCCTGATGGCCAGCCGCAAGCTCGCCGACGCGCAGCGCTCGCTGACCAACGTCGTCTTTATGGGGATGGGCGAGCCGCTCAACAACTACGCCGCCGTGGTGGGTGCGATCCGCCGCTGGGCGGCGCCGGATACCCTCAACTTCAGCCCACGGCGGGTGACCATCTCGACGATCGGCCTGGTTCCCTTCATCGAACGGCTCAGCGCCGAATCGTTGCCCGTCAACCTGGCCATCTCCCTACACGCTCCAGACGATGAGCTGCGCAGCAGCATGATCCCGGTGAACCGCAAATATCCGATCGCGGCGATCGTGGGGGCCGCTCGAGCGCATGCCGAACGGACGGGGCGGCGCACCAGCTATGAGTACGTCCTGCTCCAGGGTGTGAACGACAGTCCCGAGCAGGCGAGGCGGCTGGCGGGCCTGGTCAAGCACCGCCTCAGCCACGTCAACCTGATTCCGATGAACCCGGTCGAAGGCAGCCCGCTCGCGCCACCATCGAAGCACCGGTCGCAGGCGTTCCAATCGGTCCTGCAGGCAGCCGGAATCTCGACGACGATCCGGGCGACCCGCGGCCTCGACATCGATGCGGCCTGCGGCCAGCTGCGGGCGCGCCAGCCGCAGACGGTCTTAACGCCGGCCTGATGCGCGCCCTTCGTGGCGTCTTCTTCGACGCCGGCAATACCCTCGTGGTCGAGGAGCCTGGCAAACACCTGTGGGAAATGGCGATCACGCCGCTACCGGGTGCGTTCGAGGTGCTGACTGCGCTCAAGCCACGCTACCGGTTGGGCGTGATTTCCAACACCGTCGGGTCGGGCGACGCGGAACTCAACGCGGCCCTGGATAAAGCCGGCCTGCGAAGCCTGATCGACGCGCTGGTCACCTCGCGAGATTTTGGAAAGGCCAAGCCCGATCCGGCCATCTACCTCGAGGGAGCGCGCCGGTTGGGCGTTCCCCTGGAGACGACCTGTATGGTCGGTGACCGCCTCGACACGGATATCGCCGGGGCCATCAACGCCGGTATCCCCGCGGTCTGGCTGAAGCATCCGGGGGCAGTGATGATCGGCGATGCCTCACCCACCCACATCATCACCCGACTCGGCGATCTGCTCGCATGGCTGGAGACCATGAGCACACCCCCCGTCTCGTCCTCGTGACACGCCCGTTTTCTGGTACGAAGGGATTGGCGGCCCCGCGTCGATATACTCAGGACATCCGATGAAACGACTGTTCGTGTGCCTGCTGACGATGGTCGCCGTCGCGGCTTGCGCCTCGCCGCTGGCCAAGGCCGAGACCCCACAGCAGGCGCTCGCCGCCGCGGCCCAACGAGCGAGCCAGCTCCACTCGGCCAAGTTCGATATGCAGGCGACCGTCAACATGACGTTCCCTCCGCAGATGGGCCAGATTTTCGGCCAGACCGGCTCATCCTCCGGCTCGATGACCGTCGCGGTGACCGGGAACGGTGAGGCTCAATTCCCCGATCGCTACCACGCCAGCATGAACGTCAAAATGGGCGGGCTCGCCCTGGCGACGGAAGTTGTGGTCGCCAACGGGAAGGCCTATGTGAAGAATCCGCTGACCCAGAAATGGGAGGCCTCGACGTCATCCGGCAGCCTGACGGACCAGCTGGGTCAGCCCGACCCGCTCACCTACGACCAGTTTTTGAAGAATGTGAAGTCGGTCAAGGACCTGGGCGACACGACGCTCGGCAGCGCGAGCGTTCATCACTACAAGCTGACCCCGGACAAGGACAAACTGATTGCAAGCCTGGACAAGCTGGGCAAGAACCCGCAGGCTGCGGCCGCGATGAAGCAGGTGCTGGATAGCGGCACCATGACGATCGAAGTCTGGTTTGGGAAGGATGATCACCTGGTCCGCCGCCTCAATGTCAACCTGGACTACAACATTGACCTCAACCAGTTGATGGGCTCGCTGGGGGCATCAACCGGCGCATCCGGCAGCCGTCTGCCGGCGGGTTCCACCATCCATGCGACCGCTGCAGTCGTTATCAACTATCACGACTTCGACGCGCCGGTCACGATCAACGTCCCGACCGTCCCCTAGTGTTGCTCGCGCCGTCGCTCTTATCGGCCGACTTCAGCCGGCTGGGAGAGGAAGTTGCCGGCCTCGAGCAGGCCGGCGCCGATTGGGTCCACTTTGACGTCATGGACGGACACTTCGTACCACCCATAACCATGGGTCCACGCACCGTCGAGCACTGCCGGCGCTACGCGAAGCTTCCTTTCGACGTCCATCTGATGATCGAAAACCCGG
The DNA here is from genome assembly GCA_005889535.1 of Chloroflexota bacterium. Taxonomy (GTDB): domain Bacteria; phylum Chloroflexota; class Dormibacteria; order CF-121; family CF-121; genus CF-13. The sequence continues at coordinate 20,915 of VBHC01000135.1, read as the reverse complement.
AGCGCACCATTGAAGCGTTTCGTGACGCCGGCGCCAACAGCCTGTCGGTTCACGTCGAGGCGACCCGGCACATCCACCGGGTCCTGGACGCGATTCGCAAGGCCGGCCTGCGCCCCGGGGTCTGTCTGAACCCCGGCAGCCCGTTGGCGCTGGTCGAGCCGGTGCTCAAAAACGCCGACCTGCTCGTCATGATGTGCGTGAATCCGGGTTGGGGCGGTCAGAAATTCATCGAGGGCAGCCTGGATCGGATCAAGGCGGCGCGGACCCTTCGGGACCGGCTCAATCCCAACCTCGACATCGAGATCGATGGGGGCGTCAACACGGAAACCGGCCGCCAGTCGATCGCGAGCGGCGCCACCGTGCTGGTTGCGGGGAGCTTCGTGTTCAGCCACCCGCAGGGCAAGAAAGCCGCGATCCACGAATTGCGGTAAGGGAAACCCCCACCCTGACCCTCCCCAGCGAGTGGGGAGGGAGGCTGATTGAATTTTCTACTCGCTCGTCGGTAGATGAACGTACATCGACTGGATGCCGACCCGGCCCGGACCGGTGAATCGGTTCCAGATCATGTTGCCGCCGCCGCCGAATATGCCGGTCCGCAAGCCAAACATCTGGACGTCCATTCGCACGGTTTCGTCGCGGTAGACCCAACCGCCGGGCTCGATGTCGATCTGCTCATTGGGTGCCAGCACCTTCTGGAAGACATTGCCGTAGCCATGGAGCCAGAGCACGCCCTCCTGGTGACCAGCGCTGAACCGATCGACGAAAAAGCCGGTGGAGCCGAACAGCATGTTGCTCACCCCCTTGACCCGGTTAAAGGTGTACTCCAGGTTTGCGGTGGCGGCCAGGAACTGGTGCTCGCGGACCAGCACCGTGGTGCCTGGCGTCAGGTGCAGGGGAAAAAGATGGCCGGCGCCGTCCCGGGAAAAGGCGATCTCCCCCGGTCCCTGGGCTTCGGTCAGAAAGATCGGCATCCCCGCAACCATCCGCTTGAACGCGCCTTTCATGGCGCGAATCCCGATGTTGAGCGGCGGGTCCTTCCAGAGCACAACATGGTGCTCGAAAAACACCGGCACCGTCCCGTCGAGCCAGGTGTGCAGCACCGGGACCAGCTCGCCATCGATGCGATAGCGGATCCCGGGGGCCTGGCCATCCTCGAGCCTCGTGGGTAACAGCGTGGGCGGTTGTTGCATTCGACTCTCCTGTTGGGTCCGCTCCGCGGGACCTGACGTAATTCGGTTGGCCAGCAAGTTACACGGTTTGTGACGGTTGCGGCACGGCGCTCCCTGAGGGCCTCCTGGCGAATTGATCTGCACGAGGTCCGGCTTGGCCGAGTCGGGCTCACGCTGGCGGTCAGCGTCGGGCTCATGATGCTGGCCTTGCATGTGCCGTCCTTCCTGCCGTCGGGCGCCGACCCGGCCGACAGCGGCCAGCGCGCCTACGCCCGCAATATCTGGCAGGAAACCCAGACCAGCCTGGCGCTGGTGTCGATGGTCCTGCCCTGGCTGGTATACGGACTGCTCTGGCAAGGGGCACCCTGGGGCCGGCGGATTCTGCTCGTGGTGGCGACCGCTGGCGTGATCGGGACGACCTGGCTGGCGCTGCTCAGCGCTGAGAGCTATTCAGCTCTGCCCCGTCAAGTCGCGGGTGTCGTCGACCATGTGCAAGGCCGCACCCTCTGGCTCCAGGGCGGCGCCAGTTACTACCTCGTCTTGTCCGATGCCGAGCTGCGATCCGCTCAGCCCTGGCTTCGCTCCGGGATACCGGTGACCCTCTGGGTCTCGCCGCGCGGGCACGCGGGATCGGTCGTGGAGGATGAGTCGGGCGCCTCGCCCGGCTACTAGGCCGACTTCGCCTGCGTCCGAAGACAGCGGGTGCAGACCACCGCGGTCTGCGACCGGCCATCGATCGTGACCCGCGCCTTGTGCAGATTGGGCATGAAGCGGCGCTTCGTGCGCACCTTCGAGTGGCTCACGTTGTGCCCGTATTGGGGCCCCTTGCCGCAGATCGCGCAGCGTTGTGCCATGGTGTTGGTTTGCCTCTGTCCCCCCGGAGTCATCGCGTATGATTGGGGCGAAATCAGCGTCACATAGTAGCACACGTATGGACTCAAAGACGAAGGCCAACCCGCCGCGAACCGGGAAGCCGCCGAGGACGCTGATCCAGTCCAGGGACCTCGGGCGGATCGAGGTTTCGCGCCACGTCGTCGCCACCATCGCCGGCCACGCGGCTGCCGGATGCTATGGCGTCGTTGCGATGGCCGCCCGCGGGCTGCGCGACGGCCTGGCCGAGCGACTGCACCGCGACAAGCTCCACCGCGGCGTCGAGGTCGAGGTCCGCGAGGATGGGATCGCCGTCTCGCTCTATGTCATCGTCGAGTACGGCACCCGGGTCTCAGAGGTCGCCCACAACCTCTCGAACGCCGTGCGGTATTCGGTGGAGCGGACCCTTGGCTTGCCCGTGGTCGAGGTCAATGTCAATGTTCAGGGCATCCACATCAGCGGCGGTAGCGGCAGCGGCAGCTGAGACGAGCACCCTGACCGGCGCTCCGACCATGCCCATCACCGAGTGCGACGGCCGCCTGTTCAAGGAAGCCCTGCTGGGCTCGCTGGCCTGGCTGACGATCAATCGCGATGAGGTAGATGCGCTCAATGTCTTCCCGGTTCCCGACGGTGATACCGGGACCAACATGCTGTTGACCTTGCAATCCGCCGTCGAGGACATCCGGGAACTCGATGAACCCGATCTCTCCGCCATGGCCAGGCGGGCGTCGCACGGCGCCCTGATGGGCGCCCGTGGCAACTCGGGCGTGATCCTCTCCCAGATTTTCCGCGGCTTCTGTGTTGGCATCGGCTCACACACCGCGGTCGATGCGAAGGGGCTCGCCCGCGCGTTTCGCGAAGGCGCGGACGTCGCCTATCGGGCCGTGATCCGACCGACCGAAGGCACCATGCTGACCGTGGCGCGAGAAGCGGCGGCCGGCGCCGAGGCGGAGGCGGCGAAGACCACTGACCTGACCCAGGTGGTGCGCGCCGCCTGCGAGGCGGCGGCGACGGCGGTCGAACGAACGCCCGAACAGCTACCGATCCTCAAGCAGGCGGGCGTCATCGACGCCGGCGGATTCGGGCTCCAGCTGATTCTCGAGGGCTTCCTGAAGCGCATGCTGGGCGAGGGGCTGGCAACCTTCGAACGGCCGGCAACGCAGCACGCGCGTCCGAAAGAGGTGCAGGCGCCGTCTGCCGGTTGGGGCTACTGCACCGAGTTCATCATCAACGGTGAGAGGCTGCCGGTTGACGACGTTCGCAAAGAAATCCAGCGGCAGGGTGACTCGGCGCTGGTGGTCGGCGACGACTCAGCCATCAAAGTCCATGTTCACACCCACGAGCCGGCGGTCGTCATCGGCTATGCCAGTGGTGTGGGCCGCCTGACCCGCCTCAAGGTCGATGACATGTCGTCCCAGCATCACCGCCTGCAGGGTGAGAGCGTCCGCCGTCCAGCGAGCACCAAGCATCTGGCGGTGGTGGCGGTTGCCAGCGGCGACGGGTTCCGCCGGATCCTCGAAAGTCTCGGAGTGGATTCGGTCGTCGGCGGCGGACAGTCGATGAACCCGTCGACGGAGGACATCCTCGCAGCGGTCGAGTCGGTGCCCTCCAACGACGTCCTGCTGCTGCCCAACAACGGCAACGTGATCATGACTGCCCAGCAGGTCGCCGAGCTCAGCAAAAAGAGAGTGCGGGTGGTTCCCTCGCGCAGCCTGCCGCAGGGCATCGCCGCCCTGTTTGCCTTCGACTTCAGCGCCAACCTGGAAGCCAACGCCAACGCCATGTCGCACGCGCTCGGCCAGGTCCAAACCATCGAAGTGACGCGTGCCGTCCGGGCCAGTGAGGTGGACGGCCTGAAGATCGCCGAAAACGACGTGATCGGCTTGCTCAACGACCGGATCGTCGACGCCGGCGAATCACCCCAGGGCGTCGTGCAATCGGTTCTCAAGCGCATCGACGCCGGCAAGGTGGGCACCATCACCATCTACGCCGGGGCCGAGGCGCCCGAAGCCGAGCGCGAAGCGCTGTGCACCGCGATCGCCACGCAGTTTCCAAAAGCGTCGATCGAGTTGCAGTCCGGCGAGCAGGCGCTCTACCCCTACGTCGTCGCCGTCGAGTAACTCAGACGGCGGGCCGGGGCACCGCTACAGCAGCTGCGCGAGGTTGGCGACGACGGCGGCGGCGCTTAGCCAGGCAGCCACCTCGTAGGCGTGCCAGACGCGCGGCTTTCGCCGGTACATCAGCATCAGGATGGCCAGGAGGACGGCGACTGCGGTTCCCTTGACGGCATAGGCGACCAGCTCGCCCTGGGTTGCGATCAGTGGCGCCATGACGCGGTTGAGCTCGGCGTGCTGCATGGCCAGTCCGAGGTGTGTGGTGAACGAATCCATTACCTGAAATCCGATGAACCCGGCCAGGATCAGCGCCTGGTTGAGGCGCGAGTTCAGGCTGCCTGGGAGCACCACAGCATCTATAGGTTTATCAGGGCCGGCCTGCGCTCAACCTAACGAAACGTTCCCGTTGCCTGCTCGTGATGGGCGCGAACCTCTGTCTATACTCCTGTGGTGGTCCGGATCGTTACCGATTCCACCGCGGACCTCAACGAAGACCAACAGCACGCCGCCGGCATCACCGTCGTGCCGCTCAACGTTCGCTTTGGGGACCAGGTCTTCAAGGACCATGTCGACCTGACTGGTGATGATTTCTTCGCCAGGCTTAAGACCTCGCCGCAACTCCCCAAGACATCGCAGCCGCCGGTCGGAGCGTTCGAGGAGGTCTTTCGACGCCACCGGGAGGCTGGCGACGACGTCGTGGCGGTCCTGATCTCCAGCAAGGTGTCCGGGACTTTTGGCGCCGCCGAGATGGCGGCCAAGTCGGTTGAAGCCGAGCACATCGAGGTGATCGATTCACTGACGGCCTCGATGGCCCTGGGTTTTCTGGCTCTGGAGGGCGCGAAGCTCGCGAAAACCGGCGCCGGCCGTGCCGCCGTGGCCGACCGGATCAAGTCGCTGGTCCCCAAGGCGCGGGTGCTGGCCGCGATTGATACCCTGACCTACCTGGAACGGGGCGGCCGCATTGGCAGGGCGCGTGCGCTGCTGGGCTCGCTCCTGAATTTCAAGCCGCTGATCACGCTCCAGGACGGCGAGGTCGCCCCGCTCGGTCGGGCCAGGGGCCGGGTGCAGGCGATCGACCGGCTCGTGGACCTCTTACACCGGGACGGCCGGCTGAGCAACCTGGCGGTTCTGCACGGGGCGTCGCGCGCTGACGCCGAGCAGCTGCGGGAGCGAGTGGCGGGTAGCTATCCGGGGCTCGACATTCCCCTGACCGAGACCGGGGCCGTGATCGGCACCTACACCGGTCCGGGCGTGATCGGTTTCACCTACCTGATCGCCTGACCGTGCCACGGCTCTCGCTCGACGACCCGGTGACGGCCATCACCGGGATCAACACGGCCTACGGCGGCAAGCTCGAACGGGTGGGCGTGAAGACGGTTCGCGATCTCCTGCTCTATTTCCCCCGAAAACACCGAGACTTTGGGAACGTGACGCCGATCGCCTGGGTCCGGCCCGGGATGCAAACGACAGTCCGCGCGCGCGTCTACCACATCGCGCGGCAGGTCACGCCGCGCAAGCACATGCAGATCGCCCGGGCGACGGTTTCCGACGATTCCGGTCAGCTGAATGTGGTCTGGTTCAACCAGCCCTACATCGCCAGCTACCTCCATGAGGGAGATCAGATTTTCCTCGCGGGCGAGGTCGACCTCAACGGCGGCCTGGTGATGAAGAACCCCGAATATGAGAAGGTCTCCAGCGACCCGAGCCACGCGGCCCGCATCGTGCCCATCTACCCGGAGACCAAGGGGCTGACGTCGCGCTGGCTTCGTCCCAAGATCCGGCCGTTGCTCTGGCTGGCCGAGCAGCTCGACGAGGTGCTCCCGGGTGAGATCCTGGCGCGCCGCGGCTTCATGCCCCGGGCGGCCGCCGTCAAGCAGGTCCACTTTCCGGAATCGATGGAAGCCCTCGAGCGAGCCCGCGACCGGTTCGAATTTGAGGAGATCTTCCTCAACCAGGTCGCAGTGCAGCAGGCGAAACGGGCCCGCCAGTCGCACGCCGCCGACCCCATCCCGTTCGACGAGGCGACGGCGCGAGCCTTCGTCGCGGCGCTTCCATTCAAGCTCACCCATGCCCAGCGCGGCGCGGCGTGGCAGATTCTCAAGGATGTTGCCCGGCCGCAACCGATGAACCGTCTGCTGGAGGGCGACGTCGGCTCCGGGAAGACGGTGGTGGCGGCGATGGCCATCCATCACGTGGCTCGTGCCGGGTTCCAATCGATGCTGCTGGCGCCGACCGAGATCCTGGCGCGGCAACACGCCGATGTCGTCGACTCGCTGCTGCGGCCGTTTGGCATCGTGGTCGGGATGCTGCTCGGGAGCACGCCAGCGGCTGCCCGACGCGCCTTGCTGACCTCGGTCGCCGACGGTTCGGTCAACCTGCTGGTGGGGACTCACGCGTTGATCGAGGAGGACGTCCGGTTCAGGCACCTGGCGCTCGCCGTCGTCGACGAGCAGCACCGCTTCGGCGTTGGTCAGCGTTTATCGGTCCGCCAGGGCGAACTCTGGCCGCATTTTCTCTCGATGACCGCGACCCCGATCCCGCGGACCCTGGGGCTGACCCTCTTCGGTGATCTGGACATCTCGGTGCTGAACGAAATGCCGCCAGGCCGGTTGCCCGTTACCACCCGACTGGTGCCGCCTGACGAGCGGCAGGGTGCTTACGACTTCATTCGCCAGCAGGTCTCTGCCGGGCGACAGGTGTTTGTCATTTGCCCCCTGATCCAGGAGTCGGACAAGCTCGGCGTTCGGTCCGCGACCCAGGAAGTGCAGAAATTGCAGCGCGACGTCTTCCCCGACCTGGCTTCCCGCATCGCGCTTCTCCATGGGCGGATGAAGACCGCCGAAAAGGAGGAGGTCATGGGGAAGTTCCAGCGGGGCGAGGTGGGGATCCTGGTTTCGACTTCCGTGGTCGAGGTCGGTATCGACATCCCGAATGCCACCGTGATGATGGTCGAGGCAGCGGAGCGGTTCGGTTTAGCCCAGCTCCATCAATTTCGCGGCCGCGTTGGCCGCGGCGTGCACGAATCCACCTGCCTGCTCTTTACCGATATGGACGACCCGGAGACGATGCGGCGCTTAACGGCGCTAGTTACCCATCACAGCGGCTTTGACCTGGCCGAGATCGATCTGCAACTGCGTGGCATGGGGGAGCTGCACGGTTTTCGCCAGCACGGTAACGAGTTCAAGATGGCGAGCCTGCTCGATGTGGCGCTGATCAGCGACGGCCAGGGCGAGGCCGTCCGCCTCTTGGACCGCGACCCGACTTTGGCCGGCGAGCCGGCTCTCCGCCGCCAGCTTTCGGCGTATCGTCGGGTGTTCGCCCTGGATTAGAGGGCGTCGAACCGGCGGGTGGTGACACCCGGGGTAACGGTCGCAGCCGCGAGAGCAACCAGCCGATAGTGAGGCCGGCGGCGATCGGAAGCACGAGCACCAGGATGATGCCAAGCAACGCGTCGACGACGACTATGCTGCCACTCCTTCGTCGGCGAGACCCATCGAGCCGGGCTCGCCTGCTTTACTCATCGGATGTCCGGAGCCGCTACCCGCGTCACCGCTGGAGCGAGTCGGGGTCGGGTGCTCAAGACGCCACCGGGTCGGGCAACGCGTCCCACGACCTCACTCGTCCGGGAAGCGTTGTTCAACATCATCGGCGACAGCATACGCGGTGCGCGGGTGCTGGATCTCTTCGCCGGAGCCGGAACCCTCGGCATCGAGGCGTTATCTCGTGGCGCCGCTTCGGCGACATTCGTGGAACGTGACCGATCCTGTGCTAACATCGTCGCCGAGAATTTGGCCGCAACCGGCTTCGCCCCCCAGGGCGACGTTGCCAGTGCCGATGCCATCGACTGGCTGAGGGCGCACGCGAGCGACCTCAAGACCTACAACCTTCTTCTGGTCGACCCACCCTACCGTGACGCCGGCGCGCTCAACCTGGCCCTGCTGGCGCTCGACCGCGGGCCCCTGCGTGACCAGGCGCTGGTGGCGGTAGAGCATCATCGGAGTCAACCCTTGCCTGCGCTGCAACGGCTGACGCACGTGCGCGAGCGCGACTACGGCACCACCCGTCTGACGTTTCTCAGGTACGTATGATCACCGCGCTCTACCCCGGCAGTTTCGATCCCCTGACCCATGGTCATCTCGACATCGTCGACCGGGCGGGGCGCATCTTCGATCGGGTGGTCATCGCCGTCCTCGAAAACCCCAGCAAGCAGCCGCTCTTCACCACGGACGAACGGGTTCGCATGATCCGCGAGAGCCTTGGCGAACGGCCGGGGGTCGAGGTCAGCACCTTTGACGGGCTGACGATCGGCTTTGCCCGGCAGGTTGGTGCCCGGGTGATCGTTCGTGGTCTTCGCGCCGTGTCGGACTTCGAGAGCGAGTTCCAGATGGCCCTGATGAACCGCCGCCTGGAGCCGGAGGTCACCACCGTGTTCATCCCCACCAGCCTTCGCCATCTGTTTCTCAGCTCCAGCCTCATCAAAGAACTCGCCGAATTCGGTGGAGACATCTCGGAATTCGTCCCAGCCAGCGTCGTCGAACCGCTCAAGCAACGTCTCACATCAAGGGAGCAGAAGCATGAACATCCATGAAGCCGTCGACCGTCTCGAGTACCTGATCGCGCACAGCCGGCAGATTCCGCTCACCCGAACCGTCGTCATCGACCAGGAAGAAGCGCTGGCCTGCATCGACGACCTGCGACTAAGCTTGCCCGACGAAATCAAGCAGGCCCGTTGGACGCTGCAGGAACAGCAGCGGCTCCTGTCCGAAGCGCAGTCCGAGGCCGCCCGGACCGTGAGCAAGGCGGGCGAGCGAGCCCAGACCATGATCGGGCAGCACGAGCTGGTGAAGCGCGCTGAGAAGCAGGCGGAAGTGATGCTGCGCGAGGCGGCGGCGAAAGCCGAGGAAACCCGGCGGGCCGCCGACCGCTACGCCTGGGACGTGATGCAGTCGCTCGAGGGGCAGCTGATGCGGACGATCGCCACCGTGAAGAAAGGCGTCGAATCGCTCCGCCCGGCGTCGGTCAAACCGGCCAGAGAAGTGGAGGTCATCAGCGGGCGATAGCCGCGGGGCCCCCTATAATGGGCTGCTCATGGCTCTTCCCAAGACACGATATGCCCATGCCCGCCAGGGCGAGCGGCGCGCCCACCTGGCGATAAAGCGGACCCCGCTCGTCGAATGCTCGCAGTGCCACCAGCCGAAGCGGCCGCACGCGATCTGTCGAAACTGCGGCTACTACGACGGGCGCGAAGTCATCAAGACCGACTAGGTCGCAAGCCGATCACTGTCGCCTTCCTGTTCCCAGGCCAGGGCGCCCAATTCGTTGGAATGGCCCGTGACCTGCTGGAAGGGGACCCGGGTTCGACCGAATTCCTCAGCCAGACCGAGGACCGGCTCGCGATGCCGCTCGGCCGGCTGATGATGGATGGGCCAGAGGCTGAGCTGCAGGCAACCGAGAACGCCCAGCCCGCCATTTTGTTTCACAGCCTGGCCCTCCTTCGGCGGCTGGTCGCGAATGGGATTGAACCGGGAGCCGTCGCCGGTCACAGCATGGGTGAGTTTGCCGGCCTGGTGGCGGGGGAGGCACTAGACCCGCTCGATGCGCTGGCGGCGGTTCGTGCGCGCGGAGCGGCGATGTCGGCGGCCGTCTTACCGGCCAGCGGCATGATCGCCGTGCTCGGCCTTCCCGATGGCACCGTCGAGCAGGTCTGTGCCGGCAGCGGGGGCCTGGTCGTCGTCGCCAACTACAACGCGCCCGGCCAGGTGGTGATCTCCGGCAGTGAGGCGGGCCTGAACGCCGTCAGCCCGCAGCTGCAAGCCGCGGGGGCCAAGCGCCTAGTCCGGCTGCCGGTGAGCGGCGCGTTCCATTCGCCGCTGATGGCCGGCGCGGCCCAGGTGTTTGCCGCCGTCTGGGAAAGGATGCCGCTCCGCCCGCTGCGCCGGCCCCAGGTCTTCAATGCCGATGCGCAGGTGCACCAGGATCCGATGGAAGTCCGCCCGCTCATGGTCGGGCAGCTCACCGGCCCGGTCCGCTGGACCCAGTCGATCCAGCGGCTGCAGCAGCTTGGGGCCGACACCTACATTGAGGTTGGCCCGCGGCGGGCGCTGACCGGGCTGGTCAAGAAGATTTTGCCGGGCGCGGTGGTCCACAATATCGAGGACGTGCCCAGCATGACCGCCTACCTCAAGACCGCGCATGCCGGCTGAGCGCTTTGTCGACCAGGTGGCCCTGGTCACTGGGGGCAGTCGTGGCATCGGTCGCGCGGCGGCCACCCTGTTCGCCGCGGCCGGTGTGAAAGTCGCGATCACCTATCGAAGCCGCAAGCCCGAAGCGGACAGCTTTGTCGAGGAGGTTTCGCGCGGCGGCGGGCATGCCATGGCCATGCAGGCGGATTTTGCGGACTCGGGCGCGCCTGCCGTAGCAGTCGAGGCGGTGGTGAAGGAGTTTGGCCGGCTCGACATCCTGGTCAATAACGCCGGGCTCACCCGCGACACCCTGGTGATGCGCATGAGCGAGGCGGACTGGGATGTCGTGCTGCAGACGAACCTGAAGGCGGCCTTCCTGGCGAGCAAGGCCGCGCTGCGGCCGATGCTCAAGCAGAAGTATGGCCGCATCGTCAATGTCTCCTCGCTGGCCGGCGTCGTGGGCAACGCCGGGCAGGCGAACTACAGCGCCTCGAAAGCTGGGCTGATCGGGCTGACCAAAGCGCTGGCCAAGGAGGTGGGCTCCCGGAACATCACCGTCAATGCCGTCGCACCGGGCTTCATCGAAACCGAGCTGACGAGCGGATTGCCGGCCGACTTGCTGGAACGCGCCCGCCAGGCGGCGGCCATTCCCCGGATCGGCACCCCCGCGGACGTCGCCCCGGCGATCGTCTTCCTGGCCTCTCCCGAGGCTTCCTATATCACCGGTCAGGTTTTGGGCATTGACGGCGGTCTTCCGATCTAGCACCATTTCACGGGGAACCTGGCCGGCGGCTTCGTCTAGAATTTGACCGCACTCGAACTAGCAATAAGGGGAGTCGGATGGACGGGAGTAATTACGAGAAGTTCAAGGGCATCATCGCCGAACAGCTCGGGGTGGAGCCCGCGCAAATCACGCCCGATGCCTCGTTCGTCGACGACCTGAATGCGGATTCCCTCGACCTGGTCGAACTGATCATGGCGTTCGAGGAAGAATACGGGATGGAGATACCTGACGAAGACGCCGAAAAGATTCAGACCGTCGGAGCCGCCTGGGACTACGTCCAGGAAAAGCTCGGCATCACCACCTGAGCCGAAGCTAGCTCAGGCCGACGAGCCCCTACAGAAGCTGCAGCGGACGCTCCGCGTGCGGTTCCACGAGCCTGCCCTTCTGCGACAGGCCCTGACCCATCGCTCCTACAACAACGAGCACCCTGAGAGTGGTTCGGCGGACAACGAGCGGCTCGAGTACCTGGGTGATGCCGTCCTCGAGTTGATCGCCGCCGAGCACCTCTATCACACCTACCAGACCTCGGATGAGGGCGAGCTGACCAGATTGCGCGCCTCGGTGGTCAACACCAAGAGCCTGGCGCGGCTGGCGTCGCGGCTCAGCCTGGGCGACTATCTGTTGTTGGGAAAGGGGGCGCATAAGACCGGCGCCCGCTCGTTGCAGTCGATCCTGGCGAATACGTTCGAGGCCGTCATCGGCGCGATCTTCCTCGACCAGGGCTACCGCGCCGCCTACCGGTTGTTCAGCCGCAGCCTGATTGATGTGCAGGCGTGGCCGGATGACAACTACAAAGGCCGGCTGCAGGAAGTCACGCAGGAGCGATTCCTGACCACCCCGCAGTACGAGATCGTCGGCGCATCCGGCCCAGGTCATCGCCGGGAGTACACCGCGATGGTGAGTTTCGGCGACGGTATTCATGGAACTGGCACGGGACGGACGAAACGCGCCGCGGAGAAGGTGGCGGCACGCGAGGCGCTGGCAACCCTGGGTGCGCTCGACCATCCACCGGCAACAGACGAAGTCCTGGAAGCCGTCGCCGCCCACGAGGCGAAGCGCTCGCCGGCAAACTAGAAGTCAGTCTGGCTGTGCGGCCAGGGCGGCGGCCAGCGCGCAGCCGGGCCGATGACCACGGCCGTCAGGGGGTTTCGACCCTGAGCACTCCGGACATGCTCCAGTGGACTTGACGGGAGTGAGTCCGGCCCACTGGTGTTTAGTCAGCAGGCGGCGCAGCTCGGCGTTCTCGGCTCGCAGGCCGCGGACTTCCTCGTCGCCCATCTAACGATTCTAGGTGCGAAGCAGGGCCGGTCGAAAACTACCGAAATCATGAGGATTTCTGAGAGAGAATGCCGCAAATGCTAGAGTTTAGTCACGCGACACATCGCTTCCTACAAGATCGGCGAGGTGGCGGCGCTGCTCGGTGTCAGCGTCGATAGCGTGCGCCGGCTGGCGGACAGCGGCCGACTGACGACCGTTAGGACCTCGGGCGGGCAGCGTGTCGTCGACGGCCGGCAGCTGGCCAGGTTCATGGCCGCATCGCCTGAACCGAAACCGGAGACGACCGTCGGTCGCTCGGCCCGCAACCATTTCCCCGGCATCGTCACCCGGGTGATCAAGGATCGGGTCGCGGCCCAGGTCGAAATGCAGGCTGGTCCACATCGCCTCGTGGCCCTGATCACGCGCGAGGCGGCCGACGAGCTGGGGCTCGCGCCGGGCGTGCGGGCCGTCGGGGTGGTGAAGGCGACCAACGTGATCATCGAACTCCCCGGACGGTAGCGCGGTGTCGATGCCGGCGAGGTTCGCGGCAGCCCCAATCGGGATCGCGATCCTCCTTGCCGCGTGCGCCAGTGGGAACGCACCCGGGGCAACGGCCTCCGCTGTCAGCGGTTCGATCACCGTGTTCGCGGCGTCATCCCTCACGAACGCCTTCACCCGGATCGGGGCCGACTTCGAGAAGGCCCACCCGGGGGCGATGGTTCACTTCAACTTTGCCGGCTCATCCACCCTGGTGGCGCAGATCCAGCAGGGCGCCATCGGCGACGTCTTCGCGTCCGCGGACCAGCCCACCATGCAAAAACTCGTCGACACAGGACTCGTGTCCGGTCCACCCTCCGTCTTCGCGCGCAACCACCTGCAGATCGTGGTAGCCGCCGGCAATCCCAGGCACGTCAACGGGCTCGCCGACCTGAGCCGACCGGGCCTTGTCGTTGTCCTCTGCGCCCCGGCGGTCCCGTGTGGGCGGTACGCCGGCCAGGCGCTGCGCGCGGCGGCGGTCACGGTCCGGCCGGCCAGCCAGGAAACCGAGGTCAAAGCCGTCGTCAGCAAGGTCGCGCTGGGGGAGGCCGATGCCGGGATCGTCTACGTCACCGACGTCAAGGCGGCTGGGGCTGGGGTGCAGGGTGTCGAGATTCCAGCCCGCTTCAACGTCACGGCCGACTACCCGATCGCGGTCTTGAAGGACTCGCAGGATGTCGGGCTGGCCAGGGCCTTCATCGGCTACGTGCTGGCGAATGGCCAGGAAACTCTCGGCCGGGATGGCTTTGCGTCCCCCTAACCGCCGGCCTCCGGCCGGGGCACCGGTGCCGCTCATTGTCCTGGCCGCCGCCGGGGCCAGCTTCTTCGTCCTGCCCCTGCTCGGCCTGCTGGTTCGTACGCCCTGGGGATCCGCCTGGGCGCTCCTGACCTCATCCGAAGCGTTGACCGCCCTCCGCCTGTCGCTACTCGCGTCGCTTTCGGCGACCGCGATCGCGGTCCTGCTGGGTGTTCCGCTCGCCTGGATCTACGCGCGAGTAACCTTCCCGGGTCGCGCGGTTCTTCGCGCGCTGACCGTGCTGCCCATGGTCTTGCCGCCGGTCGTCGGCGGAGTGGCACTGCTGCTCGCATTCGGGCGCCGGGGTCTTATCGGGGGCTGGCTGGCGGATGCCTTTGGGATCCACCTGCCGTTCACGACGGCCGGCGCCATCCTGGCGGAGACCTTCGTCGCCATGCCGTTTCTCGTCATCACCGTCGAAGCCGGCCTTCGCGCGATGGATACCCGCTTCGAAGACGCCGCGCGAACACTGGGCGCGCGCCGCTGGACCGTGCTCTGGCGAGTGACCCTGCCCCTCGTGCGCCCATCGCTGCTGGCGGGCGCCGTCCTCTGCTGGGCTCGGGCCCTCGGCGCGTTCGGCGCCACCATCACGTTTGCCGGCAACTTCCCTGGCCGCACGCAGACCATGCCGCTGGCGGTCTACCTGGCACTCGAGACCGGCCCCCAGTCGGCGATCGTGCTCAGCCTGGTTTTGCTGCTGGTGTCGCTGGCGGTCCTGGTTGGTCTGCGGGACCGCTGGCTGGGAGCGTCGTGAGCTTACAGGCGCAGCTTCAAGCGACGGTGGGAACCTTCGCCCTGGACGTCGACCTTAGCGTTGCGCCGGGCGAGGTCGTCGCCCTTCTGGGACCGAATGGCGCGGGCAAGACGTCGGTACTGCGCGCACTCGCCGGTTTGATGCCGATCGAGGCCGGGCGGGTCACGCTCGACGGGCTTGTCCTCGACGAGCCGGCGAAGGCGATACGGATGCCAGTCGAGCAACGACCGATCGGGATGGTCTTCCAGGACTACCTGCTGTTTCCGCATCTGTCGGTCCTCGACAACGTGGCATTCGGCTTACGGTCGCGTGGGGTGGGACGGGCAGCCGCCAGCGAAAAGGCCCGTGCGTGGCTGGAGCGCGTCGGCCTCAAGGGGGAGGCGAATCGAAAACCCGGCTCGCTGTCGGGTGGCCAGGCGCAGCGGGTTGCGCTGGCCCGAGCCCTGGCTACCGACCCCGCGCTCCTGCTGCTTGACGAACCGATGGCGGCACTGGATGCCAGCACCAGGGTCGAGCTTCGCCGCGAGTTGCGACGGCACCTCGACTCGTTCCGCGGCGTCCGACTGCTGGTAACGCACGACCCGGTGGAGGCGATGGCAATGGCGGACCGCCTCGTGGTGCTCGAGCACGGCCGGGTGTTGCAGGCGGGATCGCCCGCGGAGGTCACCCAGCGACCTCGCTCCCGCTATGTCGCGGACCTGGTGGGCGTCAACCTGTTTCGAGGAACGGCCAAACACGACCACATCACGCTCCCGGACGGCGGCTCGCTGACCGCCGTCGGCGCGACGGACGGCGATGTGTTTGCGGTCGTCCACCCGCGAACCGTCGCCCTCTATCGCGCGCGTCCAGATGGAACCCCGAGAAATGTATGGGAAGGGCAGGCAACCGACCTCGACCTGCATGGAGACCGGGTCCGCGTCCGGCTGCAGGGTTCGCCGTCGATCGTTGCCGAGGTGACGCCCGCGGCGGTGCGTGAACTCGGACTCGACCGCGGCGACCGGGTCTGGATCGGCGTCAAGGCGACCGAGGTGATCGTCTACGCGGCATGATGAGCCCGTTGCCTTGCGCAACGGGGACATGCTCTAATACACGGGTGACCCGCGCCGTGGTCCATGCTTACGTCACTGAAGGGCGCGAGAGCCCTGCCATGTCCGCTTTCATCAGCCTGTGCACCTGAAGTCGCTGCGGTTGCAAGGGTTCAAGACCTTTGCCCGCCGCACCGAGCTGCCCTTCAGTCGCGGCATCACGGCCATCGTCGGTCCGAATGGCAGCGGCAAGTCAAACCTGGTCGATGCCATCCGCTGGGCGCTGGGGGAGCGCAACGCGCGCGGCCTGCGGGGGCATCGGATGGAAGACGTCATCTATTCCGGCGGACCGGGCAAGGCCGCGGTAGGCATGGCCGAAGCAACCCTCACCATCGACAACGCGGACCAGCGACTCAACGTCGAGTTCACGGAAATCGAAGTCGCCCGCCGCCTCTTCCGCTCGGGGGAGAGTGAGTACCTGATCAACGGCATGCGCGCGCGCTTGAAAGACATCGACGCGCTCCTGGCCAGCACCGGGCTGCGCCAGGACGGCTACGCGGTAACCGCGCAGAACGATATCGACTTCGTCATCCAGGCGGCGCCGGCCCTGCGCCGCGAGCTCATCGAGGAAGCCGCCGGCGTGCGCCGGCTCCGCGATCAGCGGCAGGAGGCCTTGAACCGTCTCGCCGAGGCCGACCGCGACATGCGCCGGGCCCGCGACATCCTCAACGAGCTCAGTCCGCGGGCGGAGGAGTTACGTATCCAGGCCGTCGCGGCGGAGGAATACCAGAAGGTGGCGGATGCCCTCAAAGGGTTGCAAGGCAGCCTTGCGCGTGACGCCTGGCGGAAGGCGATGGTCCAGCTGCGCCGCGCCCAGGCCCGCGGGCAGACGGCTGAACACAAGCGGGCCGCGGCGCTTCAGGCGGTCGGCGAGTTCGAGCCGCGCTATGCCGAGCACCGGTCAGCGCTGCTGGCCGCCCGCGAGGCACGCTGGCGGCATCAGGAAGCGCTTGCGGACGTGCGGCTTCGCCTGGCCGAGAGTCAGCATCAGGCGCGGATCGCGCAGGAGCGGAACGCGGCCGCCGTTCAGGCCCTCGAATCCCTGCAGCGCGAGCTGGCGCAGCTGATGGCCTCGGAACAGGCCGGCAGTCGCGTAGTTGATGAACTGGCCCGCGCGGTTGAGGCCGCCCGGGTTGAGCTCGAGGCTGCGGATGCGGCGCTGCAGACCGCGGCGGACGGCGAGCGTGCCGCTCGTGAGGCACAAGCCGGCGTGGAGGCGGAGCGCGCGGCCGGGCAGCAACGGCGCCAGGAACTTCACCGGGAACGGGTCGCGATCGACGCCGAGCTTCGTCAATTCGAAGGCCGGCTGCAATTTCTCGGCGAACAACAGCAACAGGTGCGCACCCAGCTGGAAGCCTGGTCGCTGCGGCAGAGCACGCTGACGGACGAGCTCGAACGGCGACGGGACATCGTTGAGACCGCGGATCGTGAGGTCCGCGATGTCGATGGGATGGCATCGAGCATCGGAGAGCGAGTCGATGAGGCCGACGCTGGCCTCGAGGTCGCCAGGAAGGCGGTCGTGGAGCACGAGGCCCGGCTCAAGGCCGTCGAAGCTGAACTCATCGCGCTGCGGACTCTACTCGACCATGCCCACCGTCGTGGCCCGATACGGCGCAGTGAGAACTGGGAGCGTTTGCTCGAGGTCATCGACGTCGATCCGGTCCATCGAGTCGCGGTCGAGGCCGCACTGGAAGGCTGGCTGCATAGTTGGGTGGCGCGTGATCGGCAGAGCTTCGAGAACGCGGCGGCGGCGCTGGCCGGCGGCGAGGATGCCCGCGACACGCTGCTGTTTGCCGACGAAGCGGCGACGTCGATCATGGTGCCGGATGGATTTGTGCCGGTCGCCGACCTCGTGCGCGCTCCCGATCATGTCGGCCGGCTGGTGGTCCACTTGCTCCGCGGTGCCGTCCTGGTCCCCGATCGAGCGACGGCCATGCGCGCCGTCGCCGACTATCCTGAGCTCCGGGCCGTGACCCCGGCTGGCGAGATCATCACCGCGGCTTCGTATCGCGGGGGGAAAGCCGCGGACGCGCTGCTCGAGGTCCAGGCCAGGATTCGCGACGCGGAGGATGCGCTCGGCCGGGAACGCCAGGCTGCGCTACAGGCCGCGGATGAGGTCGAGCGCCAGGCAGCCGAACGGGCGTCACTCGGCCACGAGCGCCAGGTCATCCTTGCCCGGGTCGATGCGCTGCGGACCGCGGCGGCCCAGGCAGCCGGCGCCCTGGCGGCGGCGGGCGAGGCGGTTCAGCGCGAGACGCACCAGGAGGCCCAACTCCGGCAGCAGCTGGTTCGGATTGGCGGACTGGTCGAGCAGGCCGAACAGTTACAGCTCGCGGCTCGGGGCCGGCAGGAAACCGCGACCGAGGCGGAGACCGCCATCGGGCGCGACCTGGCGCAAGCCGAGCAACGCATTGACGAGGCGTCGGCGACGATGTCCAGACTGGTCGGGCGACGCCAGGAGGCTGAACTTCGGGCGGCGCTGGCGCGCCAGCGATCCGATGACCTGATCCGTCAGCTCGAGCGAGCTCAGCAGGTTCTCCAATCCCATGGCAGCGAGTTGAGCCAACGCCGCGCGGCCGAAGAGGACCTGGCGATGCAACCGGCCATCATCAATGAGGAGCGGCGCCGGTGGCTCGAGCAGGCCGACGCGTTGCTTGCCGAGCTTTCGTCATTGGAGGCTGCGCAGCTGCCCGATGGCGCTTCGCTGGCGGGGCTCGAGGCGCAGCTGCGTGAGGACGAGCAGGCCAATGTCACGCTGCAGGTCGAGATGGCTCACGCCGACGACGGCTGCGGCGCGGCCACCGCCGAGCGCGAGGCGGCGCAAGCCGAGGTGGAGCGCTGCGCCAGCGCGCTGCGCGACGGCGGGCAGCTGGTCGACGAAGGAGAGGAGAGTATCGAGGAGGTGGACTGGCAAAAGACCGAGCGCGAGGTGTCAAGGCTGCAGCGACGCCTCGACGCGATGGGCGCGGTCAACCTGCTGGCGCCCGAGGAATATGCCCAGGTGCGGGAGCGCTGCGAGGGGCTAGCCGGTCAGCTGACCGACCTGGAGGCAGCCGCTGCCCAACTCGGCGCGTTGCGCGAACGACTCGAGGCGGAAATCGACAGCCGGTTCCGCACCGTGTTCCAGGCGGTGGCTGTCAACTTCCAGGAATTTTTCGGCGAACTGTTCGAGGGCGGGCGCGCCACGTTGCGGCTCGAAACCCAGCCTGACGGCAATCCGCTGGACGACGGGGTGGAAATCCTGGCCCAGACCCCGGGCAAACGGCTCCAACCCCTCACGCTGCTGTCCGGCGGTGAGCGGGCCCTGACCGCGCTGGCGTTTCTGTTCGCCCTCCAGGCAGTCAACCCCAGCCCGTTCTACGTCCTGGACGAGGTGGATGCTGCCCTGGACGACGCCAACGTGGTGCGCTTCAACCGCGTGCTGAAACGCCTATCCGCCGACCAGCAGTTCTTGATCGTGACCCACAACCACTCGACGATGGCGCAGGCCGAGGTGCTCTACGGGGTGACCCTCGCGGAGCACGGCATCTCGCGCATCGTGTCCGTCCGCCTCCAGCAGGACGCGCTGATCCCGGTTGCCGAGCGCACTGCGTAGGCTGAGGGTGATGCCGGCTGAGCCGGAGACGACCGAACGGCAGGGCTTCTGGAAACGTTTCTCGAAGACTCTCGAATCCGGCCGGCAGGCCTATGTTGCCGACCTCAAGGAAGTCTTCGGCCGGCCGGCGCTCGATACAGCGTTCTGGGATGACCTCGAAGCGGCGTTGATCGCCGCCGATGTGGGGGTGCCCACGACCGAGCGGGTGGTCGAGACGCTCCGTCGCGACGCGGCGGGCGCGCACCTGCGCTCACCCGAACAGGCGCTGACCTATCTGAAAGCTGCGTTGGGTAAGCAGATGGATTCAAGGCCGCGGGTCCTGAACCTGGATGGTTCGCCCGCGGTTCTGCTGGTGGTCGGCGTCAACGGTTCGGGCAAGACGACCACGATAGGAAAACTAGCGTACCTGCTGCGGCGGGAAGGCCGGCGCCCGCTGCTGGCCGCCGGCGACACCTATCGCGCCGCCGCGATCGAGCAGTTGCAGCTCTGGGGAAAGCGGGCCGAGGTCGATGTCGTTGCCCATCAACCGGGTTCCGATCCCGGCGCGGTTGCGTTCGATGCGGTCCAGGCCGCGCGCGCCCGCGGCGCCGACACCGTGATCATCGATACCGCCGGGCGGCTGCATACGCGGACTGACCTGATGGAGGAGCTCAAAAAGGTTCGCCGGGTGCTCGAGCGACTTGATAAGCGAGCGCCCGAGGAAGTCCTCGCGGTCCTCGACGCCCACGTCGGGCAAAACTCCGCCCAGCAGGTTAAGGTGTTCCAGCAGGCGATCGGCCTGACCGGCCTGGCGGTGACGAAAATGGATGGCAGTGCCAGAGCCGGTGTGGTGCTTAGTATCGAGGAGGATCTTGCAGTGCCGGTGAAGCTGGTCGGCATCGGCGAAGGCCTCGATGACCTCGATCGATTCGACCCGGGTCAGTACCTTGATGCGCTGTTGCGGATGGAGGAGAGCCGATGACGCAAAAGCCGCTGACGCAAAAGCAGGATGCCGACGCGTTCGTCAAGCTGGTTACGGCGAGTGGCTTGCCCGAAGCCGATCTCTGGAAGGCAGTCCTCGAGTCGGCGGGCATCCCGGTCCACCTCCGGCACGAGGCATTGGCCACGGTGGTGCCCGAAACCGTCGGTGAAATCGCTGCGGTGGACCTCTGGGTCCCCCGTGATCAGGCGGCCGAGGCCATGGAGATCCTGCAGGACGAGCGGGTCGAGCCGACCGACGAGGACGAGCACACCTGACGGTTCTCATCCTGGCGGTTTTCGTCGGCCTGGTTGCGCTGGTCGCGCTGGGCGCCGCCGTGGTCGGCATTCTCTGGTTGATCCAGTTCATCGTCAGGAACGAGGAGAGGGGAGCCCGGGAGCGCTGACGGTATACTGTCAAGGCTAAATGCTTGACAGAACCCGCCACCGCCAGCGCAAGCTGCGCCTGCTCGACCTGTACGGGGCCTTACTGACCGAGCACCAGCGCCGCATTCTCCACCTGGCCTGGGAGCTGGACTGGTCCTATGGCGAGATTGCGCACCGGGAAGGCGTGACCCGAACGGCGATCTACGACGTGGTCCGGCGGACGACGACGAATCTCGACGACTACGAGCGCAAGCTCGGTCTGGAGCGAGCCCACCGTGTTTGATTCCCTGACGGAGCGCCTCGACCAGGCGCTGAAGAAGCTGACCGGCCGCGGCAAGCTGAGCGAAGCCGACGTCGATGCCGGCCTGCGCGAGGTGCGGCTGGCGCTGCTGGAAGCCGACGTCAACTACAAGGTCGTCAAGGACTTC
>VBHC01000182.1 GCA_005889535.1 Chloroflexota bacterium | reverse complement strand
TACCTGGTAAAGGACGAGCCCGCTGCGCTGCAGGCGGCGAAGCAGACCGTCGCGCCCGGTGGTGCGAGCCCCGCGCCGGCGGCGACCTACCTGGACCTGGACAAAGCGGCTGTCGACCGGCAGAGTGTTGCGCTGGCCACGGTCAATCGGTATCGGCGGCTCGCCGGGCTCGCGCCCGTGACCAGCTCATCGGTGATCCACCAGTCGGCACTGGCGCACGCGTTCTATACCTTTTTCAACGGCGCGCTCGCCAGCATCCGCGACCTCGGGATCCACAAGGAAGAATCGACCGGGCAGGGATACGTGGGCGACAACGTCCTCACCCGGGCGCAGCACTTCGGCTACCCGCAGCGGTCGATGGCCGAAGTCATCACCCATCGTGCTGACCCGGCAGCGGCCGTCACGGACTGGATCGATTCCGTGTATCACCGAATCCCGCTACTTCGCACCGACCTTCTCGAGATGGGCTATGGTGACGCCTACCTGGGGCCGATGACCGTCCAGGTGATGGACATGGCGTACCGCGAGCAGGCCACCGGGCGCGTGATCCTCTACCCGGCCCCCAACCAGGTGAACGTCCCGATCGCCTTCAACGGCAATGAAATCCCCGACCCGGCGCCGAATGCCAGCTATCCGATCGGCTATCCGGTCACTGCCATCTTTGACCGCAACGCCAGGGTCACGATCACCGGCTTTCACTTCCGCGATCCTTCAGGCAAGGACCTGCCGGGCATCTCCCTGCAGCCCGGCAACGAGACGGAAAATTCATTCGCCTTTCTCGCCAACACGCCATTGCAGCCGGCCACCACGTACACCGTTGACCTGAGCTACACCCTCAACGGGGCCGCCGGGCATATGACCTGGCACTTCACCACCGCGGCCGGCGTGGCCCCGACCCCCCCAACGCAGCAGGCGACCGACCTCCGCTGACCTCTCCCCTCGAGGGCTCGAGAGTGGTTTCTGAATTCGCGCACTAGCTCGAGCTGGGCCTCTCTCCCTATGGTGGAGACGAAGGAGGTGAACGATTTGTCAGACTCCAGGCTGCGACGGCAGGCCGGCAATGGCTCGTCCGCCAGCGTGGTCGCCGTCTTCGCCATGGTCGTTATCGTGCTCATTCTGCTACTTGCCTGGTATGGCTTCTTCGGCAGCGGCCATTGGTTCGGGAGCGGCAGCGGCAATGGCGTCAACGTGACGGTGCACACGTCGCCGTAGGTCAGCGCCAGCTCAAAAAGAACGGCTGACTCCAGGCACGGGCGCCGTCGTCGCGGATCGCTTCGACCCGGACGTAGCCCTCGTCGCCGTTGACACGGTAGGAGGCGGTGGCACTGCTCGCCGCCTTCAGCAGGCGGCCGCCGTGACCGATGAAGCGGAGGCTTGAGCCCTCCGCGGCCTCGGCCGTGATGGTCGTCCCCTCCACGCTGAAGGTGGTGAACTCGGCGCCGGTCGAGGCCGTAAAGGCACCCTGACGAAGCGAGCTCAGCAGCGAGTCCGAGTCCGCCGCGGGCGCCAGCACCTCGACCCACGCGTGGCCGATGGCGGGGTCGGCGAGGCTTAAGGCATCGTCGCCGGCGAAGCCGAAGACTCGATGTCCGGCAGACAGCAGTTGGTCCCAGAGTGCGGTGGCGTCGCCCTGACCCGGGCCGGCGGTAGCCAGCCGGGCATTGTAGACCTCCAGGCCGAAGAGCCGATTCAGGCCGATCAGGCTCGCGACCGGCTGGGGCTTCGACGGTGAGAGGGGCGCGGCCAGAACCGGTAGACCGCCGTCGTGCGCGATCCAGTCGAGAGCTTGTTGCAAGGTCGATGCCGGCAGCCAGTGATCGGTGCCGATCGCCAGGATGTCGGCAAAGCTGTAGCTCGCATCCACGACGGGAACGCCGGTGAAGGCGCGGCTGCCGAATTCCGACGGCCAGGTGTAGGTGTTCGCATCGCTGATCCCGAGAAACGCATAGCCATGTTCCCCGTACCAGCGGCCGATGGTGGACGGTAAGTCTCGGCCCAGCCCGCGCACGGACGCCACGTGCAGGTTCCCGCTGTACCAGGTGCCACCGGCCGGGTAGGGATTGTCGATAGTGAGCTGCCTCGGAGGCGCCGCTGCCATGGGGGCGCGTAACGAAGCGAGCTGATGCCCCAGAACCGCCGCGCCGGCCACCGCGAGGACGATCAGTCCGATCAGGGCGGGAGGGTATCGACGGCCAGCAACCGCGGCGCGCAAACGCCCACGCCAAGCAGGCTGAGCTCCTGGCGGACGCGAGCCGCCAGGCCGGCCGAGCCCGGGGTGTCGCCATGCAGGCACAGGGTTTCAAACGCTACCGCGACCCGGGTGCCGTCACTCGCCCGAACTTCACCATCGGTGACCAGAGAACGAACCTGGAGGGCCACCGCATCTGGGTCCCGCAGCACCGCCTGCGGCTCAGCGCGCGGAAGCAGCGAGCCGTCCGCTCGATACGCCCGGTCGGCGAATGCCTCGGCGGTGAATGGATGTCCACCGGCCTGGGCCGCCCGCTGCATCGCCGAGCCAGCCCGGCCGACCAGCCGCAGCGTTGGGTCGAACGCTCGGATGCCGGCGATGATGGCGAGTGTCAGCGCTTCGTCGGCCTCCGCCTGGTTGTAGAGCGCGCCATGAGGTTTGACGTGTCGGAGCGCGGCGCCCTCCGCTCGCGCGATGGCGTCGAGCGCGCCGAGCTGGTAGAGGATGAGGTCGATCACCTCGTTCGGGCCCATCTGCATGGGGCGCCGGCCGAAGCCCTCCCGGTCATCGAAGCCGGGGTGCGCACCGATGGCGACCCCGTGGCGGAGCGCCAGGGCAACCGTGGCCCGCATGGTGGCCGGATCTCCGGCGTGCAGTCCACATGCGATGTTCGCGGAGGTAACGAGCGGCAGCAACGCCGCTTCCGCGGCCTGTTGTCCCTCGCCAACATCGGCATTGAGGTCGATCGATCGCACTCGGTCATCCTACGGTGGTCGTCTGACTTCGCAGGGACTATTGGAGGGCCGACGTCATATCGAAGGGGCTGCGCATGCCGGTTAGAAGATTGTTGGACAGGATCCTGCGGTTCGCTCGATCGAACCCGCGCCAATTCATCATTGTGTTGCTGGTCATCGCGGTGGCTGTGGGTGCGGCATTGATTCTGGGCCCCCACTTCGACAACAGCGCTTATAACAACATCATTCCGAGCGGAAGCGAGTAGCCAGGATTTGCTAATCGCTCGACAGTTCGAACGAGGCTGCCTGGTCTTCCGAGGAAACCTTTCCCGCCTCGAAGATGCTCCAGCGGAGCGCGAGCGAGCCGGCCAGAGAGCAGACGGCGGCGGCGCCCGATAACGATCGCAAGGTGCCGCCACGATGCCTCCCCGCGAATCGATGAAGCAGCAGCGGGAGCAGCATTCCCGCGCCGACCGCCCCCACCCAGAACGGCATTGCGAAGCGACCACGCGTCAGCGGGTGCGCGGTTCTTCCTGACTGCCCCAGGTAGCCGGTCAGCATGGCGACCTCTCCCAGTGAGGCAGCGGACTCGATCCTGGCGAGCCTGTGCAGCGTCGCGTCCGGTGCGCCACGACGGGCCGCCACGAGCGCGACCGCGGCGGACCCACTCGACATCGCGGAGGCCATGAACACGCCGCCGAGCAGCTTGCTCTTCGCCCACAGCGGCACGTTGGTCGCAGCGAGCAGCACCCCGGTGTACCCGGCCAGCACCATGCCGGACAGGGTGCCGGTCAACTCGACGACCGAGGTGGGGAGGAGCCGGGCGAGCGCCGCGAGCGGGCCGCGCAGCAGTCCCGTGTGGGCCGCCTGCGTCGCCGCGCGCCCGACTGCGAGGGGCGCGAAGGCGGTCAACGTCCAGGCACCCAGGTTCATCGGTGACAGCGGCTTGAAGACCCGGAGCATGTGATGAAAGCGCTCGGGCCGGCCAAGGTCGGCGATCAACAGTGGCGCGCAGGGGAGGATCGCGGCGCCCGCCAGATAGAAGCCGTCGGCGGTGTAGCGGCGATCGTCCGGTGAGCCCAGGCGTTGCCCCAGCGAAGCAGTGAGGAAAGCGCCGCCCGCCATCCCACCGAGCCAGAAATAGGCGGGAACCTCCCAGGTCCACACCGGCCGGCGGATGACGGGGTAGCGGTAATAACCTGGGGTTGCCGGCTCGGCGGTCACCGACGGCTACCAAACACCAGCGCCGCGACCAGCGCGAAGCCGGCACCCACCGCGGCACTCCAGGCATACCGCTCGCCAAGGGTTTTCCGCGGCAGCCGAGGGATCTCGGGCAGGTTGTATTTTTGCGGCTCGTCCAGTAGCAGGAAGAAGGCATGGAGCGGTCCCACTTCCTCCGCTTCCTTGCCCTCGGGCATCCCGTAGAGCCGGGCCGTGGACTCGCCCCGCGCCTGCAGCTCGCCGAGCCGGCGCCGGGCGCGCTCCCGCAACTCGGCGACGTCGCCGAACTGGATCGACGCGGTCGGACAGGACTTGGCGCACGCCGGCGTCATGTCGTCCTTCAGACGGTCGTAGCAGAGCGTGCACTTGTGCGCCGTGCCGGCCTGGAACTCACCCTCCTTGGGGGTGCGATCGATGACGCCGAACGGACAGGCCGGGACGCAAAAGCCGCAGCCGTTGCAGATGTCCTGCTGGACGTAGACGGTGCCGTACTCCGTGCGAACGAGAGCGCCGGTGGGACACGCCTCCAGGCACGCCGCATTCGCGCAGTGCTTGCAGACGTCGGACATCATCAGCCAGCGCTGGTCACGCCGGCCGTCGCCATTGGTCTTCGCCTGCTCGATGAACTGCACGTGACGCCACGTGGTGGCACCCAGGGCGCCGGTGTTGTCGTAGCTCGTGGCGGTCAGCGCGAAGCCATCGGCCGGCAACTGGTTCCACTGCTTGCAGGCAACCTCGCAGGCCTTGCACCCGATGCAGAGGCTTGTGTCGGTGAAGAATCCCTTCGCCACTTTGGCCGGTGGCGGGTCCTGCAGGTTCATCAGCCGCTTGTAGGAATCGATCATGTGATCCGGCCTCGGCGAACGTTGCAGCTGAACGCCTTGTCTTCCTGGATGTAGACGTTTGGTTCCTCGCTTAGCGGAACGAGATCGTTCGCGATCGCGCCTTTCACCAGTCCCATGTAGGCCCAGTGGATCGGCAGGCCCACCGCGTGGACCGTCCGGCCATCGACTCGAAGCGGCGTCATTCGTCTGGTGACCAGCGCCCGGCATTCGATCTCGGCTCGCGCCGAGCTGACCACCATCCAGCCGCCGTTCTCGATGCCGTTCTCGGCGGCCAGCTCAGGGCTGATCTCGGCGAACATCTCCGGCATCAGCTCGGCCAGCCACGAGTTCCACCGCGACATCACCCCCGACAGATATTGCTCGGTCACCCGGTAGGTGGTGGCGACATGGGGAAATCGGGGATCCTGCGGCGCACTCATCGGGTTGTCTTTCCGCGGCATCCGGTTCGCCACCGGGTTGCTTTGCTGGCTGTAGAGCGGGTTTTTCACCGGAGACTCCAGCGGCTCGTAATGCGTCGGCAGCGGCCCGTCCTTGAGGCCGCTGGGCGCGAAGAGCCAGCCCCGGCCATCGGGCTTCAGCGAAAACGGATCGGAGCCGGAGTGCTTGTCCATTCCGGTGCCGTCCTCTTTGGCCGGCGTGGTGGGCGCTTTCGTCCGGGGGAAATCCGGAATGTCCATCCCCGTCCAGCGGCGGGCGGTGGCATCCCACCAGACGTACTTCTTTCGCTCCGACCACGGCTTGCCCGCCGGGTCCGCCGACGCCCGGTTATAGAGGATGCGCCGGTTGGCCGGCCAGGCGAAGGCCCACTCGGGGTCGACATAGTTGTCCCGGGTGCGGTTACGGCGGCGCGCGAGGTTCGTTGTGGATTCGGGAAAGACGCCGCAGTAAATCCAGACGCCGCAGGCGGTGGAACCGTCGTCCTTCAGATGCTCGAAATCCTTGATCTGCTGCTGATCAGCGACCGTGTAGCCGTTGATTTCCATCAACACCCGCTCGGCCGAGGGCTCATCGCTGATGCGATACTCCGGGTCCGGTCGCTCGGGTAGGTAGTCCCAGGTGAGGTTGAGGAGACCCTGGTCGCGGGCTGCCGTCGAATCCCCGTAAAGATCCTTCAGGCGACGCCCGAGATGATAGACGAACCACAGGTCGGAGCGCGCATCACCGGGCGGGTCAACCGCCTTGTCGTGGAATTGCAGCAGCCGCTGGGTGTTCGTAAACGTCCCATCCTTCTCGGCCGGAGCCGCGGTCGGGATCAGGAATACCTCCGTCTTGATGTCGGCAGGGTTGGGGCGTTCCGGTGACGCATACCAGAAGGCGGCGGTCTCGGTCTCGTAGAGATCCACCGCCACCATCCAGTCCAGCTGCCGCAATGCCTTGCGCTGGAGACGGGCATTCGGGCTCCCGGCGGCGGGATTCTGGCCGAAGAGGATGAAGCCCTTCACCTTGCCGTCGGCCATCGCGGCTGCCGTCGTGATGTGGGAGTGATCTCCAGTGATTTTTCCGATCCAGTCGTAGCCGAAGTCATTGGCAGGGGTCGCCGTCTTGCCATACCAGGCCTTGAGCATCGAGACCATGAACTTGGGCAGGTTGGCCCAATACCCGGCGTTGACGGTCGCGCCTTTCAGGTAGCTGGCCAGCGTCTGGTCGTCCTTGAGGGTCGACGGTTGGGGCAGATATCCAGGCAACAGGTCAAACAGTGTGGGGACATCGGTCGACCCCTGGATCGACGCATGCCCGCGGAGTGCCATGATGCCACCGCCGGGCCGGCCCATGTTGCCGAGCAGGAGCTGCAAGATGCCTGCGGCCCGAATGATCTGCGGACCGAAGCTCTGCTGGGTCCAACCGACGGCGTAGCAAATGGCTGACGTTCGCTCACGGCCGGAGTTTTTCGTTAGTGTCTCCGCCACCTGAAGAAACAGCGCGCTCGGCGTTCCGCAGATCCGCTCGACCATCTCCGGGGTGTAGCGGGCATAGTGCCGTTTGACGATCTGAAACACGCAGCGCGGATGTTGGAGCGTCTCGTCGCGATCAGGACGGTGCTTTGCCGGACTGGTGCCTTCCTGGCCATGACCGCTGTGGGATCCCGCGTCTTCCGGGTGTTCGGCCGTCGGCCCCTCGTAGACCCAGCTGTCGTTGCTGTACTTCTTGTGCTCGGCGTCGAAGCCCGAGAAAATTCCGTCACCGTCTTCGGCATCGCGATAGGCATCCGTGACAATGCTCGAGGCGTTGGTATAGGCGAGCACGTACTCCTTGAACCACAGCTCGCGCGTCAACACGTAATTGATGAGCCCGCCGAGGAAGGCAATATCGCTGCCCGCTCGGATCGGCACGTAGAGGTCGCAGGCGGCCGACGTTCGGCTGAAATGGGGATCCACGTGGATCAGGGTCGCGCCTTTCTCCTTCGCCTTCATCGGCCAGC